>JBBDJI010000009.1:30052-95161 GCA_040879965.1 Candidatus Babeliales bacterium
AAATTGAAATCGATATATTTGATACTCAAACAATCTTATGTGATAAGTTTTTTCAGACTTGGACCATACTCGATAATTTAACTGTAACCACTACTGTTGATTTTAGTGAAGTATTCACTGTACTTGATGAAATTTTAGATTGCTGCAGATCAACCTTTACCGTATTAGATGAAATTGAAATCGATATATTTGATACTCAAACAATCTTATGTGATAAGTTTTTTCAGACCTGGACCATACTCGATAATTTAATTGTAACAGCAACGACTGATTTGAGTGAAGTGTTTACTGTTTTAGCTTGCATCACTGATATTCCGATTACCGAACCGACTACAATTACTGCACCAGGAAGCTATTGTCTTGTAAATGATATTACGGGCGCAGGTGATTTAATAACTATTGATGCTGATCGCGTATTTCTTAATTTAAATGAAAAACAAATTTCTGGTGGCACTAATAATATTGCCCTTGCTGCAGGCCATTCCGATATTGTTATTCGAAATGGTATTTTAGATAGCCCGGTAGATACAAATATTACTATGGCCGATGCAACTAATATTACTATGAATAATATTGATTTTATCGGCGGCGTAACATCAGTTTTTATAGAAACATCTACTAGTATCAATGTTAATAATTGCTCATTTAGAACTGCAAGTGCATCTTCCTTTGCTGCAGTAGATTCTGATAGTATAACTCTTGAAAAAATACAATCCCACGCAAACATAGCAACTACTGGAAATTTAAGCATTTTTGCATTTACTCGAGTGAATAACACTATTATTGATAATTTTGTAACAACACTCAATAGCAACCCTGTCAGTACTTTCAATGGTATTCTTGCAACCGCATGCAATGATATAAAAATAAACAATGTATTGATTAGTAACAATAGCTCTTTGGGAGTCGCGCGCTATATTAATTTTGATACTGTTCAAAAAGGATTAATTACAAATGTTTTTATTGGCAATAATAATTCAATTTCAAGTGTATGTGATGGAATCTTTTTAGATACTTCAAATGATATATCTCTTACTAATTGTGAAGTGCGGCAACTTTCGGGAGGAATAACTGCATCAGGCATGCAATATTTAGATTGTACTCGAATTACTACTAAAAATTGTACCGTTACAAACATAGAAAGTGGCAACGTCGGTGGATTTAAAAATTTTAGTGGTATCGATATCCTTTATGATTCTTGTGTATCAGTAAGTAATATTGGATTAACCAGTACATCCAGAGGATTTCAAGACGCTGTTTTAAATAATAGACCTATAAAAACAATCTTTAAAGATTGTATTGCCACTGATAATATAGCTTCAACAACAGCATATGGATTTGAGTTAATAAGTACTACTACTGGATGTATGCTTAATTGTATAGCAAAACGTAATGAAGGTGGTGATACTGGACGTGGTATATATTTAACAGATTGTTTTAATTGTATTGTGGAAAAAAATATAGTGAGCGGCAATATCGGCGCTACTGCAAGTATTGGTCTTGAAGTAATCAGTCCAACAGGAGCACCATTAACCAATCTCTTATTTGCCAACCAATCGCAAGATCATGTATCCAATTATATTATAATCCCTGGTACTATTTTACGCGTACTGTATACCAAATCAACGGCAGCATTAAGCGCAATACCAACCGTACTAGATAATATTGATATTTCATAAAGAATAATATTTTTAAAAAAGCAAAAAGAGCAAAGCAGAAAAAAACCTACTTTGCTCTTTTTTCACAAACTCTGAAAGGAAAAAATGAACCATAAAAATATAATTAGCATTTTATTCAAAAGTTATTTTTTACTATGTTATCCATTACTTCTTCAAGCAAATCCAATTCCCTCTGGTAGCGGGATGAGTGTTGTAGCACCCGCTACCATTTCTCAACCGGGTAATTATAGGCTTGCCAATGATATAGTAGGTACAGTAACTATTGATGCCGATAATGTAGATTTTTGCTTAGAAAATCATGTGATTTCTGGCGGATTTAATAATATTGAAGTATTGCCAGAACATGAAAATGTTTTTATTCATAATGGAGTAATCCAAGAGGCAACTAATCGAGGAATATTTATCAATACATGTACTAATATCACTATTGCAAATATTGATTTTATACAAAACTTTACTGTAATTGATGCACAAACCACTGTTTGTATTTTCATTGAAAATTGTTCATTCAGAAATAACACTGATCAATCAATTTTATATTCTAACATCACTAATAGTAAAATAAACAATTGTAACTTTGAGTTTAATAATTCATCATTTATTATCGATATTTCAAATTCTGTCGATACTAATTTATCCGCATTAAACATTAACAGCAACACAACAACCGCAGGATTTATCGGTGTAAGATTTCTCAATTCATCCAATTGTAATATTTTTATGAGTAATATTAATCACAATTCATCTATCGATTCACTAGATGGCATTCAAATCAATACTTGTAATTCATGCCAAATAAATTCAACAAATATCAATAACAATCTTGTCAATAACCCGTCAATAGGCGTTGGTCCGTTTAGGGGAATTAATATTCTTTCGTCAAATCAATGCTTAGCTAAAGAAAATGCTATAATAAATAATAACAGCACAATGGGCACAGTTTCATGTATTAATCTTGATAGTAGCAATGAATGTTTCATTGATAATAATTTTATATCTAGCAATAATGGAGGATTTGGTGGAGCTGGCATTAATCAAACTGGAAGCAGTACAAATAATATCTATTTTCGTAATATAGTACAAGATACCGGTGCTACAAATTTTAGCAGCTCAGTAGGCCCTATCGCTCTATATGACCCAACTACATTCACCTTAACAACGAGTCAGGATGTTTGTATTGATAATATTTCGGTCACCAGTCCATAACTTTTAATTAAATGGAGCTGTTTTTAAAGCAGCTCCATTTTTGAGATTATGAAATACAATTTATCACTTTTTATTTTTCGCAGAGATTTACGAATAACTGATAACATCGGGTTACAGCAATCAATAAACCGATCAAAAAAAATTATTCCATGTTTTATTTTTGATCCAAGACAAATCACCAATCAAAATGAATACAAAAGCTCTAATGCTCTACAATTTATGATTGAATCATTACAAGATCTAGAAAAACAGTTAAAAAAAGAAAAAGGAAAACTATATCTTTTTTATGGAATTGCGCACGAAATTGTAGAAAGATTATTAAAAGAAAAAAAAATTGATGCGGTTTTTTGTAACATGGATTATACACCATTTAGCCTTAAGCGTGACATAATGATTCAAAAAGTATGTTTAAAATATAATAGCGCATTCCATCAATTTCATGATTCTTTATTAACCGAACCTGGAGAAATACTTACTACACAAGAAACACCATATCAAAAATTTACACCCTTCTTTAAAAAAGCTTCTAAAAAAAATATTCCTGAGCCGCAAAAAATTTCCGCTGCCAATTTTTATATCAAATCAATTGAAAAAGCAGAATCAATAACGATATATGAAAAAATATTAAAAAACAAAAATAAAAATATTCTCATGCATGGTGGAAGAGCTGAAGGGCTCAAAATTTTAAAGAAACTAAAAAACTTCAAAAATTATGCAAAAGAACGTAACTTTCCTGCCATTCCAACTACTCATTTATCCGCGCACAATAAATTCGGCACGGTTTCAATTCGAGAAGTGTATCATGCCATAAAAAAACAACTCAACTCAAATCATTTACTCATTCAACAATTATTTTGGCGCGATTTCTTTACACATGTCGCCTATTACTCCCCTTTTGTTTTTGGACAAGCCTTTCATGAACGCTATAACAATTTGAAATGGAAAAATAACAAAAAAGATTTTGCAGCATGGAAAGCAGGAAAAACAGGATTTCCTATTGTGGATGCCGGCATGCGTCAATTAAATAAAACAGGATTTATGCATAATCGCACACGCATGCTTGTTGCTTCATTTTTAACAAAAGATTTACATATCGATTGGCTTTGGGGAGAAAAATATTTTGCAAAACAATTAGTAGATTATGATCCAGCAGTAAATAATGGTAATTGGCAATGGTGCGCTTCAACTGGTTGTGATGCGCAACCATATTTCCGTATATTCAATCCATGGACGCAGCAAAAAAAATATGATCCTGATGCAAAGTATATCAAGCAATGGATACCAGAATTAAAAAATATTGATGTTAAAACTATTCATCAGCTATATAAAAAAAATATTTTCGTAAAAAATTATCCAAAACCCATAGTTAATCATGATGAAGAACAAAAATTAGCAAAAGAGCTTTATAAAAAGGCGAAATAAAAATGAAACATTCAACAGAAGCTACTATTATTTTTCCTCACCAGTTATTTGAGCGACATGAAGCATTAGACAAAAAACGTGTTGTCTATTTAATTGAAGCGCCACGCTATTTTATCGATTTTAAATTTCATAAAAAGAAAATCACTTTTCATCGCGCTAGCATGCAGGCATACAAAGATTATTTAACTAAAAAGAAATTTAAAGTTGCATACATACCATTTAATCAATATCAAAAATTTTTTACATTATTAAACGATTTACCAATTGAAAAAATACATTATATCGATCCCGTGGATATTCCTTTTGAAAAAGAATTTCTGAAAATATTACCCAAAAAAATTGCACATCAAAAGCATGCAACTACCAGCTTTTTAACTCCAGATGATTGGCTTGAAAAACAACTGAAAAATAAAAAAAATTTCTTGATGCATTCATTTTACATCAAGCAACGCAAACGCATGAATATTTTACTTACGAAGGACAAAAAACCGGTCGGTGGCAAATGGAGTTTTGACAAAGAAAATCGAGAAACACTTGATGATGAAATAAAAATTCCAAAAATTTGGAAGCCAAAAGCAACTAAATACGTAAAAAAAGCAACACAATATGTTGACGATCATTTTGCAAAAAACCCGGGATCTACTAAAAATTTTTTTTATCCAGTCACTTTTTCTGATGCTCAAAAATGGTTTAATGATTTTTTAAAAAAAAGATTTAACAATTTTGGACCCTATGAAGATGCAATTGCCAAAGATGAATTGATTCTTTTTCATTCCGTTTTATCTCCTTTGCTCAATAGTGGCTTATTATTGCCCGAAAATATTGTTAAAAAAACTCTTGATTATGCTGATAAAAATGATATTCCAATAAATTCTTTAGAAGGTTTTATCAGACAAATTATTGGATGGCGAGAATTTGTTCGTGGCGTATATCTTTTTGCAGAAAAAAGACAACGAAAATCTAATTTTTTTGAACATAAAAAAAAATTACCAAAATCATTTTGGAAAGCATCGATCGATATCAAGCCAATTGATATAACTATTCAAAAAGTTCTTGAACATGCTTATGTACACCATATCGAGCGATTAATGGTACTTGGCAACTTTATGTTACTCTGTCAATTTGATCCTGACGATATTTATACTTGGTTTATGGAACTTTTTATTGATGCCTATGATTGGGTTATGGTACCAAATGTTTATAGCATGAGCCAATATGCTGATGGTGGATTAATGACGACTAAGCCATATATTTCAAGCTCAAACTACGTGCTAAAAATGAGCGATTATAAATCAAATAAATGGACCGACATTTGGGATGCACTCTATTGGCATTTTCTAGAAAAACATAAGAACAAATTGAGTAAAAATCCACGTACAAAAATCATGTACTATCATCTAAATAAAATGTCTGCCAAAAAAAAGAAACAATATCTTAATACTGCAGCAAAATTTTTAAAAAAAATGTAACCCACTAGCATTTCAGACAAAATTGTTTATAATTTTATTTATTCAATCGAAAAGAAAAAAGCGCTTTTATATTCAGATTGAACCGTACTTATTTACAACAAAAGTTGAAAGGTCTTTATTATGAATAAAATTTATTTATTTACCCTTGGTATGCTTTGCGTATTTTTTAATCCAAATCAAGCAATGGAAAATAATAATACTAATTTTTCTCCTATAATGAATTTAATCTTAAACCGAAATCTCACCGATGAGCAAAAAGAAGACATTATTTTAAATATGCCAAAAGATATATTAAATCAAAAAGAAGATGGTGGCTGCACTCCTTTACATATTGCAGCGGCAATTGTTAATGCACAACCAGAAAACCATCACAAAGTATTTAATAGCTTACTTAAAGCTGGAGCCGATTGCAGCCTTACTGATGATATAGGCAATAATCCATTGCATTTTTTAGTAGAAAAAAAAATAGCACCAAAAATTAGAAATACTTATACTCAGCTCATTAATAATTTCTTACGTACTTCTTATAAGCAAAGTCATACTAAGTGCTTAGAACAAAAAAATAATGAAAATAAAAATCCATATGAATATTGCAAAGACGAAGAACTTAAGCATTTTTTAACTCAAAGTCATATACAAGATTTAATAAAATTTGAGCAAAACGATCAATTATTAATTATAGATTAATTAAAATTAGATTTATGATATCAATCGAATGTATATTGCTTCTATAGCTTTTTTTTGATACGATGTTGCCATTCTTTATAAAGGCAATATATGTATCATAAAAAAGCGCATATACATTTTGTTGGTATTGGTGGCATCGGAATGAGTGGTATAGCTACGATATTAAAATATCAAGGCTATACCATTTCTGGTTGTGATAACGACCTACAACAACAAAGTATTATTGATTTACAAAAAATAGGTTGTCTTATTTTTGAAGGTAATAATACTGTGCATTGCCAAAATGCGCCCAGTGATATTCTTGTTTATTCCTCAGCAATTAAAGTAAATAATCCTGAAATAATAAATGCTCAGCAGCGGGGTATCCCCACAATTAGCAGAGCACTCATGCTTGCTGAACTTATGCGCACTAAATACAGCATTGCAATTTCTGGTTCTCATGGCAAAACAACCACAACTTCATTGATTTCTCATATTTTAATTGAAGCAGAGCGTGACCCAACGGTTATCATTGGTGGTCATTTAAAAAATATTTCAACAAATGCACGCTTTGGAAATGGCGACTTTTTAGTTGCCGAAGCGGATGAAAGTGATCGCTCATTACTCTCTTTACAAGCCACGCTTGCAGTAGTAACCAATATTGACCTTGAACATCTTGAAACATATACTGACATTGATGATATCAAAAATACTTTTAAACAATTTCTAAATAACTTGCCATTTTATGGTAAAGCTTTTTTATGCATTGATGATCCTCATATTCGTTCATTATTACCGCTTGCTCATTTAAAAACAATAAAATATGGATTAAATCCTCTTGCTGATTTTAAAGCAGAAAATATCCAATTAGAAGCTGATCATTCATTGTTTGAACTTTATATAAAAAAAGAAAAGCATGGCATTATACGCATAAATATGCTGGCAAACATAATGTTTTAAATGCATTGGCCGCTATTGCAGTAGCCACCGAACTTGGTATTCCTTTAGAGAGTACACAAAAAGCACTTGCTAATTTTAGCGGTATTGATCGACGATTTAGCTTCAAAGGAGTATATCGCGACGTTGAAATTTTTGATGACTATGGCCATCATCCCGTCGAAATTGAAAATACGTTGCTTGTAGCACGCAAAAGAGCGAAAGGAAATTTAATTGTTTTGTTTCAACCCCATCGCTTTACCCGGACCCAAAAATTGTGGGATCATTTCATTAATACTTTTTTGCAAAGCGATATAAATCACCTAATAATTACCGATATTTATCCGGCAAGCGAAGAAGCAATTGAAGGAATTTCAAGCCTCACGTTCGTTGAGGCATTAAAACAACATAATCCCTCATTTAAGGTGACTTATATCCGTTATGAGAAAGACTTTAATGAAATGCAAACCTATTTAAATACTATTCTTGCTAAAAATGATCTCTTACTCCTTTTGGGTGCCGGTAAAATCAATAAAATTGCCCCTGTTTTAATCAACTCCCAATCATAACTAAATAAATAACTATCCATAATTATTCAATTTGCAACCTTTATTTTGATATACTGTAAATAAAGGCTATTTTTATTTCCCAAAAAGGTGTGATAGTGAATTTAATAAAAAAAAGTTATGCTATTTTATGTAGTATTTTTATGATTTCAATTTGTGACATTAATATTGAAGCTCAAACTAAAGATTCTCAGCTTAGATCAGTTATTTTTCGGACTTTAGAAAAAAGTATTGCTCAGATAAATAATCTGAATAATATAATTCTTTTTTTATCTCAACCTGTAAGTCCGGATCCTAAGGTTTATAGATTAATGCATGATCAGATAACTATTAATTACATTATTAAGTTACTACAAAAAAAATATCCTGCAGATAGACTTCTGTATGCATTAATTTTGAGCAATGTTCCTGGTATGAAAAATTGGTTAAAAAACAAAATGAAAACTGATGACATCACAAAAGAAGAACTCCAAGAAAATCTTATTTTTATAACAAAAACACCTAATTATTTACAAAATACCCTGAGCCATTTAACTCGTTGGGAATTTTCTCAAACGCCAGCAATAACAATTTCTGCGCTAAAAACCATTATCCAGTTAGGCATAGATCCAAATATAAAAAATAGCAAAGGCAATACGCCTTTAATATATGCGGTATTATCAAATCAAATACCCATTGTGCAATTTTTATTAAGTCTTCCTCAAATTGATACCACAATCCGAAATGCACAAGGACAAACTGCATTAGATATTGCACAAAAAACAAATAATACACAAATCATTAATATGTTAAAAAATCATACGTCAAAAAAATAGGTTAAAAATGAATATATTAAAAAAAGAACTCGTTTTATTTATTTTCTTAACCCTGTCTACTCTAACAAACAGTATGCAAGTGGAAGAACCTGCAGAATCAGAAATTACGCTGGAAGAAATTCCTACTGAAATATTAGATCATATAATTATGCAAGTCGCCGATGACACAAATATTAATACAATTATTACAAGCCTTTCCGCCCTTTCTCATATAAAATTATTTTATGACTTATTAAGCGACTCAAAAACAATTAATAAAATTATACAAAAACTGAGCGTAAAAGATGATGTTAATCCCCTGTGGTTTGCCCTTCTATTATTTGAGTTGCCTGGAACAAAAAAATGGCTTGCTTTCAAAAACAAAACCCAATATCAGCCGTATTTTAATAAACTCGCTTTATTCCTTTTTTCGCATCATCAAGCACTCAAAGAACAATATTTTCTTGAATCAGGCACTGATAAATCAATCCTTACTTTTGAAGAAACCCCTTCTTTACATTTGCAAGTAGCAGATACTTTGCTAACTTTAGGCATTGATCCGAATCTTGCCGATTCACAAGGAACTACGCTACTCATGAAAGCAATTCAAACTTGTCAAAAAAATTTAGTTTATCTTCTATTGGCAACGCCCAGGATTGATATAAATGCGCAGAATCTTTATGGACGTACTGCATTAGATATCGCTAAAAACAAAAATAAACCTGAAATTATTGAAATACTTCAAAAAAATGTGGGAAAATGATAGTCCTTTCCTTGAATTCCTTAATTTTTAGCAAAAATTCATTTTTGGCTAACCTGAAAGCTTTTCTACCTAAGCAATTGATTTTATTGAGCAATAATATAAAATAATTATTGATAAAAAAATACAATTATCAAATGAGAGGTTGATTATGTATAAGAAAATAATTATTTTAACTTTAACAACACTGACTATAGCCCTATCATCTTTACATGCCGGAAGCGGTTCTTTCTTTGCCGGATTTGGTATCGGTACGGCAACAGGAATTATTGGCTCTAAAATGGCACATGAATGCCCAAGAAGCCGATATATTGAAGTTCATACAGTAGAACCTGATATTTCTTGGTTAAGAAATGAAATTAGGCTGTTAAAAGAAGAAATTAGTTTACTTGAAGATGAAAATGAAAATTTAAACTTAAAACTTGAAAAAGAAAACCGAGAACACCGTAAGGAATCTCGAAAGCTTAAAAGCATTATCAATGAGCAAGAAAAAACTATTGATAAGCTAGAATCTAAGGTATATTCAAGTAAAAAAACATCACTGTAGGCTATTTTTTAATAATTAATGCCATAAGAAAATTAGACTAGAACACGTCTATTCTCTTATGGCATTTTTGATTTATATATTGAATTTTAGCGTTAATTTTTGCTATTATTCTATTAGAAAACCAATACAACTTAATTCGTAAAAAAAGGAATTTAATGAAGCTAAAAACATTCAGCTTATTACTATTTTCGTTGTTCATTGCCTCTTCTTATGCTCAAGAAGGTGAACCAGAAGTGCCAATATATTTCCACTATAAAGGCAAAGATGGGGGCTTCGTTGCAATATATACGCATAAGCCAAGGAGAACTTATATTGGCAATGGTATATATTTACTTGCTTATCTTAGTCTTCCTGGAAGGTATAAAGATAGAATATTTATTCCCAAAGAATATGAATATGCTCAGAATGTAGATATAAGTCAGGATAAAAAATTTAAAAAAATCGCCTTACAGTATTTGCCTGCTGGTTGGAAGGCGGAAGATATATGGTTTGGCGGCGATACCGGTGGTTATTTTAGCCATGACTAACAAAGTTCAGATTTAATTTTTTTTAAGCAATTAAATCTTTTTAAGCTTTTTATCAAATCGAGTAAATACCCATGTTTTTATTGACTTTTCTATTTGAAAATTACTATTATTTCTATTAGAAACATCTCGGTGTTTCAGTATTAAAAAAGGAGAGAGTAATGAAGAAAAGTCAAAAATTATCAATACTATTTTTATTTTTAATCACTTTTTTGTTTACAGAAAGTTCCCTTTTTGCTGGAGCAGGTAAAGGGTTTGGGCTCTTCGCTGGTGGTGCAGTCACCGGTGCTCTTATTACAAGTGCGGTAAAAAATGGCCGAGAACGCCGTTATTATCGCGAACCTGAACGTGTGGTGATAGAGCGTCAACAACAACCAGTGTATATTCAGCAAGCTCCTGCTTCTGCTGCTCCTTTAACGCAAAGTTATAACCGTGAATTGCAAGAAACTCGGCAACTTATTCGCGAACAGCAAGAACAATTGGCTGACCAACGAGCTGAAATAAGAAGATTAGAGAGAAAAATTAATAAACAAAAAGTACAAAAGTTAGAAGAAAAGTAAAATGTTGAAAAATAAAAGGTATAGCAATGGATATTATTAAACCATTTAAAATTTATTTATTTTTATTAAGTATAACGTTAACGCCAAATAGTTTTAGTATGGAAGAAGGCAGCTCTGAACCTTTAAAAAAAGTTGGAGAAACTGAAGAAATAAACGCTTTAGAGCAATTACCACCTGAAATTCAGACTTTAATTATAACGGCGATAGCAGAAGGCGAAAATAATCTAAACACAATCATTCATAATTTGATTTCTTTTGCACAAACCAATAAATTTTTTTATGAGTCACTTCAGGATTCACATACAATTGGTGCTATTATTAAAAAATTACAAGAAAAAAATCCTGCTGAACCTTTACTCTATGCGCTAATTTTAGCTCAACTTCCTGGTGCAAAAAAATGGATACAAGAAAAGATAGCTGATCAAAAAATAGAACTAAGCGATCTGGAAAAATATCTTTTTACATTAACACAATCTCCTAATCGATTTCAAAGAATTGTAACAAATTCAATCGGATTTGAATTTAAACCAACGCTACCGATTATTTTTAGTATTATGAACGCAATATTCAAAGCGGGTATAAACCCAAATATTCAAAATCACGAAGGCTATACACCATTGATGTACGCCATCATTCTAGAAAATATTCCTATGGTTAAATTTCTTTTAAGTATTCCTGAGATTAACCTCAATATTCAAAATCAAAAAGACCGGACTGCCTTTGATGTTGCAGAATCGATACAAAATAAAGAAATTACAAAGTTATTACAAAATAAAAAGGAAAAAAATGAATAGTTCAAAATATTTTTTACTGTTTCTATCCTTTTTTTTAAATCAAAACTTCTATGCAATGGAAGTTCCTAAAAGTGATCCTTTTAAAAAATTACAAAAAGAAGAACTACCACCAATTTTAGAACAACTTCCACCAGAAATTCTTGAAAAAATTATAATTATTTTGTCTGAAGAAGAAGATTTAAATAATATTATTTATAATTTATCTCAAATTGCTCAAACTAATACTTATTTTAGAGAACTTCTTAATGATCCAACATTAATCAATTATATAATACAAAAACTAAAAAAAGGAAATCCAGCCAACGATTTACTGTATGCGCTTGCACTTGCGCCATTTGCCGGTGCACAAAAATGGATACAACAAAAATTATCTGATGGCACTATAACAACAAACAAATTATCTTTACACCTTTCTTGGCTTATAGCAAGTTATTTTAGAGGTAAAATATTGGCAGCAGGATTTGATTTTGATTTAACACCCCAACATGCTAAAAAAATTCTAGAGGGAATCATCAATATTGGATTTGATCCAAATACCCCCAATTCTTTTGGAGATACCTTACTTGCCCAAGCGATATTCGATAAAAATATACCGATTATCGAATTTTTGTTAAAAGTGCCAAACATCAATACCAAAAATGTCAGCAAAGGCAAAAGTGCGCTCGAAGTTGCACAAAAATATGGAAATTTTCAAATCATAAAAATGCTGCAAGAATATGAAAAAAAGAAAGGAAAATAAATGAAGAAAAATATGTTTATACTTTTTATATTAACTTTATCAACTATATATAGTTTTGGCATGGAAGAAGGTAAAGAAACTGAAGAAATAAGCGCTTTAGTAGAACAATTACCTACGGAATTGCAAATTTATATTACAACCTATTTAACCGATGCCGATAATTTAAAACAGGCCATAAATAGTTTATCAGCACTTGCACAAACCGACCAATATTTTAATCAATTGCTTAAAGATCCCTATGTATTTAATTTGATAACCAACATATTAGAAGAAAAATATGAAGGCGAAATTAATCAATTAATTGAAAATGCTCTTGCAACAGATAATTTAAATAAAGCTTTAGATAATCTAAAGATATTGATTACCAATAATAAATATTTACAAGCACTATTTTTTGATAAAGCTTTTCAAAAAATACAAGAAAAACAAAAAGAAGGACGAGAAAATCCTCTTTTGTATGCAACTCTATTAAGCACATTGCCTGGCGGACAACTATGGATACAGAAAAAAATAGAAACTGGGCAATTAAAAGTCTCAAAAGGTGACCTAAGAGCTAATTTTTTCCTTTTTCTCAATCCTAAGCGATTAAAAAATGACATACTCGCCTATTATAAATGGGAATTTGAACCTGAATCATCTATTATTTTACCGGTAATAAAAAACTTGATGAGTTTAGGTGCTAATGTTTTCATTAATTTAGAAGTATTCACTAACTTGCAAGGATTAGGAGTATCGGTATCAGCTGAAAAAAATCTTGCCAATGTTACTCCTTTAATGATCGCTGTAATTCATAATCTAGAACAAGTTGTTGAGTATTTATTATCTATTCCTGGAATTCAGACAAGTACCGAAGATATAACCGCTTTAGAAATTGCTCAAAAAGTAGGAAATCCACGCATTATAAAAATGCTTCAAGAATACGAAAAAAAGAAAGGGTAAATAATGAAAAAAAATATATTTTTACTCTTTATATTAACTTTATCAGTTATACCATTTTTAACGCATGCGAAGCATAACTTAAAAATCGAGTTGGATGAAGAAGAATTAGAAATAGCATTTGCTAATGAAAAAGATGCAAAGCTTGCCCATATTATTCTTTCAGATAAAACATGGAACGAAAAAAAACAAGAAATAATGAAAGCAATACAAAATGGGGCAAATCCAAATACTGCCTTAGCAAATCCACTCATTCATGCAATTAAAGCCAAGGATAAATCCTTTATAAAATGGCTTCTTGATCATGGTGTAGATCCAAATAGCGAAAGTATTCTAGGTTCTACTGCGCATGACCATGCAAAAATAACTGAAGATGAAAGCGTTAAAGAATTATTAAAACAAGCAACTAAATAAGAAAATAAAAATAGGGTAACTATCATGAAAAAATTTATTATTATATTATTATTTTTGGTAAATTTTTATGAACAGACAAGTTGCCCTATGCAAACGCAAGAAGAAACAAAATTTAATATTGGCATGTTACCCAATGAAGTCCTTGAATCAATTATTCTTGATCTTCTTGATACCAAAACTGCGCAAGATGCGGTAGATAACCTTCTTGCTTTTGCGAGTACTAATAAACAATTTTATCAATTAATTAATCAAAATCCTTTTGTTATCAAAACCACTATTAATACTTTAATTAATCAATTTAAAGCAAGCGAAATCATTAATTATTTTATTGTTAGAGATATTCCAGCAATGCAAGATTATTTACAAGAAAATCCAGAAATTTTACTTAACTTAATTGAAAAACTTTTATTAGAAGAAAATAATTTGAATATTATAATTGATAGCTTTGTTGCATTAAATAATGCAAATTCCCTCTTACGTTCTTTGATTAATAATCAAAAAACTATCAATCTCATCCAGGATAAATTACAAAAAAAACATAAAATGGATCCCTTGTATTACCTTCTACTATTAAGTCAATTAGAAGGTATCAAAAATTATATTAATCAAAACTATCTAAAATTTCAGCCGCTGGAAAGAGGTCTTTATTGGGCGATCGATCCTTATAGTTTTGCAAAATTATCCAAATGGGAATTTGATCGAGACCTTAAAATCCAATTGGCTATGCTAAATATGTTAAAAGAGCTTGGTGCTAACATGAATAAAGTTGTTTTAAGCAATACACCATTAATGCTTGCAATAGATCACAACGAAGAAGCTATGGTTGCTTATTTATTAACAATCCCTGAGATAGATATAGAAAGAAGAAATAACAAAGGTAAAACTGCATTGAACATTGCAGAAAAAAAAGGAAATAAAAATATTATTAAAATGCTTGAAAAAGCTTTAGAAAAAAAAGGAGCTTTTCAATGAAAAAATTAATATTCATATTATTAATCATCTTCCATTTTTACTCGCCAGTGAATTATGGTATAGAAACTGGCGAAAAACAACAAGAAGAAACAAAATTTAATATTGGCATGTTACCCAATGAGGTACTTGAATCAATTATTCTTGATCTTCTTGATGCAAAAACCGCACACGATGCCGTAGATAACCTGCTTGCCTTTGCCAGTACTAACAAACAGTTTTATCAATTGATTAATCAAAACCCTTATCTTGTTAAAACAATTCTTGAGACGTTTAGGCAAAAATATAGCGCAAGTAACATTATAAATAGCTTGATCGTAAGCAATCTTCCAGGAATACATAATTATTTACAAAATAATCTAGAAGTTTTAACTAACTTAATTGAAAAGCTTATAAAAGAAGAAAATAATTTGAATACTATTATTGATAGCTTAGCTGCATTATCTAGTACAAACTATATATTGTATTCTTTAATAAATAGTTCAGATATTATCAATCTCATTTTTGATCAATTACAAGCAAAACATCAAATGCATCCTTTATACTACTCCCTCCTATTAAGTCAACTGGAAGGTACCAAAAATTATATTAAACATAATAAAGAAAAATTTCAGCCACTACAAAGAAGTCTTTCTTGGTCGGTTGATCCTTTTGGCTTTGCAAAGAATTTCCAATTTGCCAATTGGAAATTTGATCCAGATCTTACTATCCAATTGGCAATGTTAAAAATGCTCATAGATCTTGATGTTAATATAAATCAAACTATTGCAGGCTATACACCATTAATGCTCGCAATAGAGGAAAATCAAGAAGTAATTGTCGCTTATCTTTTAACAGTTCCTAATATAGATCTAGAAAAAATAAATCCTAAAGGCAAAACTGCTTTAGGTATTGCAAAAAAAATAGGAAATGAAAATATTATTAAAATGCTTGAAAAAGTGTTAGGGAAAAAAGAATAATTACATCAAAAAGGTGATAAATTTATCACCTTTTTTAAAATATGTTTTTTGGCGTAACTGAAAGAACTACTAAAAATTTATTTTTATCTGGACGTATTGAAATTGCTGCTATTTTAGATGGCTTTTCAAAAATTAACAATTGCTCAAATTGTTCAAATGAAGCAAATAATTGCCAACCTAACCGTTCCATTTCATCTTCATAAAAATGCACAATGTCTTGTAAAGAAAGTGTGGCTTTATAAGAAATAAATACGCCAGAATCTTTCTCTTCTATTTTTTCTGGCATTGCATCAATCAAAATAGGAATATCATAAATTCGTGCTTCGCACTCAGACCATATATCTTCTTTTTTTAAAAATATATTATTCTGCGGAACACAACTTGATAAAATAATTAAAAAAATAAACAAAAAAGATATATTAATATGCTTAATAAAATAGAGGATAATAAAAACTCTCCTTTTTTATATTCTTAAGGTTTTTATTGTCCCGTTTGCTCTGATCTTATGTTTTTTTCACGGAATGCAGCTTGCATTGCTTTTTCTTCTTTGGTTAATACTTGTTCGCGTACACGAGCCGCTTTACCAATACGTTCTCGAATATAATATAATTTTGCACGCCTTACTTTACCCTTACGAATAAATTTAACGCCAGCAATTAACGGAGAATAATAAGGAAAAATTTTTTCTACTGCAACTGCATTTGCGCCAATTCTACGTACTGTAAAAGTACTTGAAGCACCTTTATTATGCATTGCAATAATGTCACCTTCAAACATCTGAATCCGCTCTTTATCACCTTCTTTAATTAACTGTGATATTGCAATAGTATCTCCAATAGCAAATTTTGGGAAATTTCTTGGAGTAATTCCAAGTTGATGAATAGTTTCTTTAGTGTATTTTTTTGCTTTCATGCTTAATCCTCAGCATTAATCAATATATTGACGCTTATCTTTTTTAACGTTTCAAAACGTTATCATTTTAACTAAAAATTAGATATTTTACTCTTTATTCTAACCGAAAAAAGAAATTATGCCAATCCTAAGGCTGAATATTTATCCCCATCCATCGATCCAATATGATTGCTATCGCTGATCTGACCGATAAATGATTAAAATCAGAAAAGCCTTCTACCGGTATAAGCGTATAATCAGAACGCTCAATGATCTGAGGCGCAAGCCCTTTACCAGTGCCAAATAGCAATAGAACTGGACGATCTTCCTGCCAAATCTTCGATTGATCGTAATAACTAATGGCTCTTTTTTCTTCAACTTCACGCGCTGAAGTAGTAATAATAAGCGGGTCTCTTCCCTCTTTTGTTCGAATAACCTCAATTACTTCGTCAAGATTATTGCGCATCTGTACTAATTGTAGCGCTTGATATCGATGGATATTATATGCTTTGCCTGCCCCTTTTTGCCAAAAATCAATTAACGTATTAACAATTTTTTGTTGATCTAATAGCGGAGTCACTAAAAAATAATTTTCTATGCCATAAGTAGCTGCAGAACGAGCAACATCATGGATATCCATTGAAGTAACTGAAGTGGTACCAACTTCATCGTTAGGCAATAAAACATCAGTATGCATTAATACTATATAATGAGGCGGTATAAAATGCTTGCTTTGTATTTTTTCTTGTTTATCAAGAGGCCAATTTCTCAGCCAATTAAAATGATGTTTTACCGTCTTTTTTATCGCTTTTTCATGGCGCCATTGTTCAATTGCCGCATGATTACCAGAACGCACAATATCAGGAACCTTGAGCCCTTTCCATTCAATCGGTGCGGTATATTCAGGATAATCTACAAATGGACCATAAAAAGATTCTTGTTCTACCGATTCCTGTTTACCTACTATTTGCGGAATAAGACGCAAAAAACCTTCTAATACCAGCATTGCCGGGAGATCTCCACCCATAACCACAAAATCGCCAATGGAAAGCGTCATATCTGCATAATGCTCTTCTACGCGCGCATCCATGCCTTCATATCTGCCCGCAATAAACATCACATGTTTTTTTTGCTGCAAGATATTGGCCAATTGTTTGAGCACTTTCTGGTTTACTTTCTGGCCTTGAGGAGAAAAAAACACCTTGAATGCTGGGCCGACTTGCTCTTCTTGCTTATTAATAGCTTTTTCAACTACATCTGGGCGAATAAGCATACCTGCACCAGGGCCAAAGGTTGGCGCATCAATACGCTCTTTTGGCTCAACAAAAGAAAAAAAACTTTCCAGGTTAACCTGAATAAGCCCTTTTTCCTGCGCACGAGCAATTAAACTTGTTTTTAAAAATTGATTATAGAGTTCTGGAAAAACCGATAGAATAGAAATATTCATTCTTGTGCGATATCTACAAGAATATCTTTTTCACCAGGCTCCACTGCACAAACCATCGCTCGAATTGCTTTAATAATGCGGCCATCTTTGCCAATAACACGCTTAAAATCATCAGGAGCTACTTTGATTTCAATGTTGCTTTTAGGGCCATCATGAAAAACATTTACTTGAACTAGTTTTGGCATTTCTACGAGTTCTTTAATCGCATGTTCAACCAATTGCTTGATCATTATAAACCCTACTCAGCCCTTTGGCTTTTGCGATACTGCTTTTGCAATCTACGAACTGATTCAGTCATAATTGCTCCTTTAGATACCCAATCAGCAATACGGTCTTCATGGAATTGAACCAAGGTATGAGTTGTTGGATTATAAGTTCCTAAATCTTCTAGAAATTCACCATCGCGCTTACGACGTGAATCGATTGCTACAATACGATATTGTGGTGCATGTCTCTTACCAAAACGGGATAACCGTAATTTTACTGCCATTGAAAGCTTCCTTTCATACACTATGTATGATTAAAAAATTAAATATTGGGGAATTTGCCCCTTTTAAAGAGTTTAACAAATTGCTGCATTTGTTCAAATCGAGATAGTAAAACATCTACTTCAGATACTTGAACACCGGCTCCTTTTGCTATTCGCATACGCCGAGAACCATTAAGAATCTTATGATTCAATTGCTCTTTAAGGGTCATCGAGCTAAAAATTACCTTAAATTGCGTTATTTCTTGCTCTGCTTTTGCCATTTGGTCAGCAGAAACTTTTTTTGAGTTAGCACCAGGGATATACTGCATAAGCTGTGAAAATGACCCTAACCTATTCATCATTTCCAGCTGTTTTGCAAAATCAGATAAGGTGAGCGTATCTTTCTTGAACGCTTGCTCCATATCTTCTTGTTCATTTTTTTTAATTTTTTGGTTAGCATGCTCAATCAGACTTTGTACATCACCCATTCCCAAAATGCGTCCTGCTATGCGCTCTGGTCTAAATAATTGTAATTCATCAACTTTTTCACCAGTACCCAAAAATAAAATCGGTTTATTAAGTTCATATTTAAAAGCAAATGCTGCCCCGGCACGAGTCTCACTATCCATTTTGCTTAAAATAACCCCTTCAAAACCTATTGCTTGATCAAATGCTTTGGCAACTTTTAATGATTCTTGGCCAGTCATCGCATCTAATACAAGTAATTTATGTTTGGGTTGCAATGAATTATCAATATTGCGCAATTCTTCAAGCATCGTATTATCAATATGCATGCGACCGGCAGTATCAAGAAAAACTAAATCAAATTTATGCTGTTGTGCATATTTATAAATTTCTTTTGCCGCATCAAATGAATTCTGTGCAGCAGCACGATAAAACTGAACACCAACTTGTTTTGATAATATCTCAAGTTGATCAATAGCTGCTGGACGATAAAAATCTACTGAAGCTAAAAGAACCGCTCGATTTTTAAATTTTTTCTGTTGTTTTATATAATATGTTAATTTTGCGATAGTTGTTGTTTTACCAGATCCTTGTAAACCCATTACTAAAATTAATGATGGCACTTTAAACTCAAAATTATTTTGAACATTGCCTCCCAAAAACAATACTAATTTTTCATGGATAATTTTGGCAAATTGTTCTCCCGCATTAAGCGATTTGAGAACTTTTTTTCCTATAGTTTCTTGCTTAACTTCATTAATAAATTTTTGCACCACATTATAAGGCACATCAGCTTCAATCAATGCATCATGAACTTTACTAATCGTATCGTTCATATTTTTTTCTGATAAATATTTTTGACCCGTAAAATAGGAAAATACTGAAGAAAATTTATTGGTTAAAAAATCAAACATTATCTTACCTTAAAATGCTATTAACAATTTGAGCGATATGCACATCAATAAACTAGAAACCGCTCCATACCCTACCGTTTTGCTATATTTTTTTTCTAAATCGCTACTTTTGCTTTGCATCTCTTTTGATTTTTGATAAAGCCATTCATTTTTTATTTTAAAACTGTCAGCAAATTGCTCCGCATGTTCTGATATTGCATTCGTCAATCTTGCTTCACTCAAAGGGTAGTCATTGTTATTTTGCGTTTTTTTAAATTCTTTGCGCGCTTCATTAGCAGAAACCGCAGCTAATCCAAGCGTACAAAATCCTGCAGCATAATTAAAAATATTCAAAATAACTGCCTGCATTTGACCACTTCCAGCCAAAAGTCCACATAAAATAAGTGATATCATAATCTTTTTTTTCATAATCTAATTCCTTTTTAAAAAAATTATATCTAACTTTAGTGTAATCAATATAAATCTGTTAAACTATATATATGGAGGATTAATTATACTATAAACAAAGCAAAAAAGATATCCCAATGGCAAAAAAATCTACGGATGTACATGAACATCCACGCTTATTAGTAATAGGTGTTCATGCACCATATAACAAAACGAATGATATTGATTCTTATTATGATGAATTTTTGACATTAGTAAGAACAAATCAAGTAGCATATACTGATACCATTTTTTTTAAATTGCGTACTGTTGAGCCCGGTACTTTTGTGACCAAAGGGCATTTAGAAAAAATAAAGCAAATTTGTGAAGAAAAAAAGATAGATGAAGTTTTATTTTCTGAGCCACTTACTCCACAACAAGAACGAAATTTAAGTAACTATCTAGATGTAAGAATATTTGATCGTACACAACTTATTTTAGAAATTTTTGAAAAAGCGGCGGTATCTGCAGAAGGTAAAACGCAAGTTGCTATTGCAATGCTTGAACATCAAAAAAGCCGTCTTGCAGGAAAAGGAAAATTTTTAGCGCAGCAATCTGGTATACTTGGATTGCGTGGTGGATTTGGCGAAACCATGAAAGAACGCGAACGACGCTATCTTGATCAACGCATCATCAGCTTAAAAAAAGAATTAAAAAACCTTGAACAAGTCAGAGAAACTCAGCGAAAACGGCGCATTAAAAGTCAAATACCATTGGTATGTTTAGTTGGTTATACTAATGCTGGTAAATCAACTATTTTAAATGCCTTAACAAAAAGTGATGTGTTGGCTGAAGATAAATTATTCGCCACACTAGATACCACTACCCGAGAATTATATATTAACGGTAAAAAAAAGGGATTAATTTCTGATACCGTTGGCTTTATTCAATTATTACCTCCTCATCTTATTGATGCATTTAAATCAACTCTTCATGAATTGCAGTATGCTGATCTTTTGCTCAATGTAGTCGATATTTCAGATCCAAGTTGGAAATCTCATATTGATGTAGTATTACAAATTTTGCATGAACTCGACATCGATAAAGATATGCTTTTTGTGTTTAATAAAATAGATAAAGTAAATATTAGTCCTGAACTTATTGAGCAAATGAAGCGTTACCAGCCACATGTAGCGGTATCTGCACTTAATAAAAAAGGATTAGCTCCACTAATTGACTATATTGATAGTGTTTTATAAACCACTTTATTTTTTTGTTAAAATTTTTTTACATATTTTATAATCTTGGGAGCTTTATTGTGGTATAATCTTGAAACGCTTAAAAGAGGATCGCTCCATGAAAAAAATATTAATTCCTTTAATATTCATAATTTCACGCACTTGTTTTTCTATGGAAACAAACAAAAGAATATCGCGTAAAGTATCAATTCGAACTATTCCCATTCAAATACCCAAAGAAAATATATCTACTTCTCAAAGCTGGCCTTCAATAGAAGAAAGAAAAAAAATATTTGAATCTAAAATAAAAAAATTAACTAATGAAAAACAACCCCAGAAACCAACTTCAAGACCAAAATCATCTTCTTATTCTGCTTTACCTCCTGTAAAAAGAGAAAAGAGTGAATGTTTTGGTGATGATGCATTTAATGTAAATCAAAAGTTACAAAGACGAAAGTCTCGCAAAAAAATAGAAGAGGAAAACCCTTTTGATACACTAAGATTGAAAGAAAAACATAAACAAGCATCAAAACGTACTTCTTTAATTGATTCTGAACTAAAAAAAGCAGAAGAATATATAAATCAATTACGCCACTCAAAAGAAGAAACTGAAACAGAAGCTAATCAGGTTATGGGAATTCTCGCTTATAAAGAATTGATTAAAAAAAATAAGCCCTAAAATTAGCTTTATTAATGACATTATTTTCTTCCCTGTACAGATTCCAAAAAATAGTGTATACCTTTTAAGAATATTCAATTCTAAAAAAAAGGAGTCTTCATGAAAAAAAGTGCTTATCTTTTTTTTAATATCTTTTCAATTTTCTTTTCTTCTAACTTGAATGCCATGCTAACAAAAGATGTAACATCAGGCATGCCTCGTGAAAAAAAAGAAATTTTGATGGAACCGGATTCTACTCTCACAAAATGGAAAAATTTCGAAGATTGCAAAAAAAAATTTAATCTAGTACACAAGAAAAAAGACGATCGTTGTGAGGCAGCTAAAAAATTAATTTTTGCTGGAATTGCCGTCAAAACTAGCAATCCTTCAAAAATTAGCACGGTAGATACCACGCTAAAAAATATGTATGATAATTTAAATAAAAAAGGCGATCGCCAATCAATTAAAGATACAACTTATGGCTGCGCCGATGAATTGAGTGATACAGAAAAAGAAATATCCGACTATGAAATTGTACGAAAACGCGCACTTCAAAAAATTAGAAATGAAGGTCGCCATACTACACTTTTACAAGAAACAACTTCAGTTAAAAATGATATTTCTAACTTAGAACAAAAAATAATCGAAACAAAAAAGAATCTTGAAAATTTACAAGAACAACGTCGCACAAAATCAGAAAAAGAATTGTATTTATTAAATGAATTGACACTTATTGAACAAGCTAATACTTATTTAGAAAAAGCCCAAGAAAATAAAATTAATAAAATTAATATACAAATTAAAGATTTAAAAGCTCGTTTGTCTGAACTCGATCAACAACATAATGATTTGAACACAAAATTAAATGCTGAAAGAACAGTATTAGACCAACGTATGCAACTTCAAGAAAAAATTCTAAACTTATTGAATACAAGCAATCAATTAAAACAACAATTAACAGAATTAGAAGCAACAAAACAAAAAATGGAAGATCGCAAAAATAATCATACTTACACTTGGTCTGATTATTTTAAATTAAGATAAATTATTAACTTATATCCTCAAAAAGCCGTAGCCAAAAACTACGGCTTTTTTTATTTATCAAATTAAAAAAAAACGTTACACTTACCATTATGAAAACATCAAAAATTTCGTTTGACGAATTTTTTAACAATCATTTAAATGCAGCACAACAAAAAGCGGTTTTACATAAAAAAGGTCCACTTTTAGTTATCGCTGGTGCCGGTTCAGGTAAAACACGTGTTATTACCGCACGTATTCTAAATCTTTTGATTAATGAAAAAATTGATCCGCGTTCAATTATTGCGCTGACTTTTACTAATAAAGCAGCCGGAGAAATGAAAGAACGAATTCATCAATTTTTACCCACCGGCATTAAACCTTTTATAGGCACGTTTCATTCTTATTGCTTACAATTGCTCAAAACAAATGCCAAATTATTAGATTACCCATCATTTACTATTATTGATAGCGATGATCAACAACAGCTGCTTTCAAGCATCATAAAAAAATCTGGTTTTGAAAAACGAATATCGGCTAAGAATTTATCTTATCAACTCAGTATGTATAAAAATAGTGCGGTTAGCTCGCAAACTGAACATCTGTTTACCGACCCTTCAATTCGTGAATTGTTAATCGAATATGAACGAGAAAAAAAAGCAAGTAAGTGTCTTGATTTTGATGATTTATTATTGGAAGTGCTCACATTATTTAAAAAAAATTCTGAATTTGTTACTCAGCATCAAGAAACAATTCGTCATATTTTAGTTGATGAATATCAAGATACCAACATTACGCAACATGCATTACTTAAAGCAATGGCAAAACAAAAAAACAAACTCATTATTGATTCTTTATGTGCAGTCGGCGATGAAGATCAATCAATTTATTCATGGCGTGGTGCTACGGTAGAAAACATGCTACATTTTAGCAAAGATTTTGCAAAAACTACATTGATAAAAATTGAACAAAATTATCGCTCAGTTCAACCAATTTTAGAAATTGCAAACCAAGTTATTAATCATAATCAGCAACGAAATCCCAAAAATTTATGGTCTGAAAAAAAGGCAAAAAATCGTATACATATTGTTCGTTGCATGTCTGGTTATCAAGAGAGTGAAGTAATTGCTGAATTCCTTAAGCAATTGGAAAAAAAAGATACAGTGAATTCATGTGCCATTTTATATCGTGCACATTATCAATCACGAACACTTGAAGAAGCATTAATTCGCCACTCAATTCCTTATAAAATTATTGGTGGTATTCAATTTTATGAACGAAAAGAAATTAAAGATATTTTGGCCTATTTACGATTAATTGCTAATCCATTTGATCGCATCTCTTTTTTCCGCGCCATTAACTGCCCATTACGCGGTCTTGGTGATAAATTTCAAGAACTATTTTATAACCGTTGGAATGAACAACCGTTTCATACATTTATTGATTGTGCACAAGAACTTATTAAAACAGATTCGGTTGCGGGTGTTAAACAAGCCGCACTTGCTTCATTTACACGAACTTTTGAAGAATATAGTATCTATGATGGCCCACATAAAACTATTGAAAGTATTGTAGCTAAAATTAATTATTTTGGTTATTTGAAAAATGCTTTTGATAAAGAAGATGCAGAAACAAAAACTGAAAATATTAAAGAGCTTATTCGAGCAGCGCATCACTTTGAACAAATTGGCATCAATACTATTGAGCTATTTTTGGCAGAAGTAGCCTTAATGCAAGAAAAAATGCACAAACAAGAAGAAACTGAAAATACGGTAAAACTCATGACCTTACATGCTGCAAAAGGCTTAGAGTTTGATACTATTGTATTATCAGGATTAGAAGAAGGAATATTCCCTAGTTTTCGTTCAATTAATGATCCTTCTTGCATTGAAGAAGAACGACGGCTTTTTTATGTTGGTATTACCCGTGCAAAAGAACGTTTACTTTTAACAAATGCTCGTTATCGTAATTCATTTGGCAATATGACTGATCAATTACCGTCTCGTTTTTTAGATGAAGTGCCAAATCATTTAGCACCTACTATTGATACATCACATTGGAATAATATTCAAATCCAAGCATTTTTTTCTGATTGGCTTGGCAATAAAACATCTTCTAGTGTATTAACTTTTAATACTTTAACGCAAAACCTTACAGAAAAAATAAAAAAATCATCTTCATCAAAAAGCTTGAAATCAGCTACTTTTTGGCAAAAAAATCAAACGGTAAAACATATAAAATTCGGCGTTGGTATTATCAAAAAAGTTGAAGAACAAGGCAAAGATAAAGTATTTATTACGGCACTTTTTAAATCTGGCATCAAAAAAATTGATTCTTCCTTTCTTTCTTCATAACCTACCCACCCCTGAAAAACCTGTATTTAAGCATCTTTCTATTGAACTTGCCGCTCTATATATAGTATATTTGAAAATAAGAGAGTTATATTTAAGGAGAGCTTATGAATAATTTAAAAAAAATATTTCTTTTAACCGGAATTTTAACTTCAGCTTTTTGTAATAACTATGGTATGGAAGTAGGTGAAATAGGTATTTCGCAAATCGGCGATATCCCTCTGGCAACCTTTGAAACATTACCTAAAGATATAAAGCGTAAGCTAATATTAAACATAGTAGAAGATTCTGCAAATTTAAATGAAGTAGTAAAAGACTTGCGCTCGATTTCATTAATTAACAGAGAATTAAATAATTTAATTAATAATCCAGTAACAATACAAGCAATAATAAATGTACTCAAAGAAAAAAATCAAAAACGAGAAAGCGAAATTAAAGAAGATTGGTTATATGCTCTTTCTTTAATATCAATTCCTGGAGCTAGAAGATTGTTGCAAAGTAAGATTGATGAAAATAATATTAATGAAGTAATCTCCCAATTAATAAACAATGCTCAAAATTTTGATAAAGCATTAAAAAATTTACATCACTTAACAAAAAATAATACAAAATTAAATGAATCAATTAACAATCAATCTAAAATTGAAACAATATTAAAACTATTTCAAGCCAAAGTAAGAAAAAAGGGAATAGCTAGCGCCCAAAAATGGCACTTTGCCTTATTTTTACATTCACTTCCTGGTGCTAAAAATTGGTTAACCGATTTATTAATTCAAGAAAATGTTACTATTAAAGAAATAAATAAATTTATTGCAAATTTATATTTAGGTGAAACTCATCCAAATATTGATAATGCAGTAATTAGAGAACCAATTATTTCTGGAATTATACAAACTTATTTAGAATTAACTAATAATAATATAAACTTTCAAGACACAGATGGTAACACCCTATTGATGTATGCTGTAATGCAAGACAATGTTGAGCTTGTTAAATACCTTCTTACACAACCAGAAATTAATTTAGCATTAAAAAATAAAAAGAAAACATTATTTGGCAAATCGAAAACTGCACTTCAAATTGCAAACGAACTAGGCAATAAAGAAATAATAAAGCTATTAGAACAGCATAAAAAATAAAAAAAATATGAATAATATAAAAAAAGTATTTTTTTTAATATGGTTTTCATTGTCTATCTTTTACAACTATGGCATAAAAGTAGGCGGCGAAATAGATATTACACAAATCGCTGATATTTCGTTTTCTGATTTTGAACTATTACCTCCTGAATTAAAACAAAAAATAATACTGCAAGTTGTAGCAATTTCGGAAGACCTCAATGAAACATTAAAAAATCTACATGCAATCGTAAGAGTTGATAAAGATTTACGTGATTGGGTTAATGATCCAATAACAATACAAAAAGTTATAAATATACTCAAAGAAAAAGATGAAAAAAATATAGCGCAACGAACTAAAGAAGATTGGCAATATGCACTTTCTTTAATATCGCTTCCTGGAGCACGAGCATGGTTGCAAGAGAATATTAATGAAAAAAATATCAATAAAGTTGTATCTGACATAATAAATAATGCGCGAAATTTTAATGAAGCATTAAAAAACCTACATTATTTAACACGAATTAATGAACAATTAGATAGCTTAATTAACAACCAAGAAACAATTCACACAATAATAATAACATTCCAAAATAAGATCAGAAAAGAAGAGATCCCTCCTGCTCCTGAATGGGAACTGGCCCTATTTTTATCATCATTACTTTCTGGCGCTAAACATTGGTTACAAAATAAAATTCAAGAAGAAAAAATCACACTAGATAAAATATTCGAACACACTATGATAATTTATAAATTACGTGATTTTATGACCACTTTATTCCATTTAGATGAGGCAAATGCGATACCTCTACTACCTAATATTATAAATACATATCTTGCACTTGGAGGCAATATTAATGCAACCGATTCTCAAGGCAACACATTTCTTATTTATGCCGTATCATCTAATGATGAAAATATGATTAAATATCTGCTTTCTAATCCTAATATTAATATAAATGTAAAAAACAATGAAAAAAAATCAGCACTTGATATTGCACAAGATAATGAAAATATCATTAAAATATTGAACGAATATAAAAAATAGTCGCAAAAGGTCTTGTTACATAAATCATACCCTAAAAAATTCGAATAAAAAAATAAAAGCATTGCATATTAACCTAAATTTTTATTAAAATTTATAATAGAATAATAAAAAATTTAGGAAAAAAATGAGAAAAACTACATTATTTCTAATACTTTTTCGATTTTTGATCTCAATTGCCAAAATTCGCCAAAAAAAACAACAAAACAAAAAGGATTGTTAAATTAATAAAGTTTATTTTTTAAACATAAAAAGAGGCTTTTTTTGTATCCTTAAAAATTTTAGCACAGAAAGCCTGTTAACAGTAATTTTTTTGGGCATATACACAATCTTAACGCGAAACTAAATCCAACAAGAGCAAAGGCTTGTTTTTAGGGGTAAATTTATGATAAATTCATAATAGAATAGAACATAAAAACAAGGTTTATAATGAAAAAAATTGCTTTAGTTGTAATGTTTTTTGCTTTTTCAGGCTCATATTGCCAAGTCTTTCAAAAGGAATTACAACAACAGATATATCAAATCAAACAAAAACTTAAAAAAATAGAAAAAGATTGGCCTGAATCAAAAGAACGAGAAAAAATTAAAGAAAAAATAAAGGCATTACTTGTAGAATATAAAAAAAATTGGGATGCTCTTCAAAAAGAATTTGATGCTGTTAAGCCAATAAAATCACAAATTAATAAACTTAATCAAAAAATAGTTCTACTTGAGTTCGAAACACCAGAATTAAAAGAGCCTGCCAAAACAAAAAAAATAAATGAATTAAAAAAACAAATTAAAACTCTCGAAAATATTACACGATCAGCAAGTAGTAAAACAATAACTGAATTAAAAATCGAATCTGCACGTCTTACTAAAGAACTACAAAATAGATTTGCTCCTCTATCAAAACAATCAGATGAAACTATCGAAAAATTAAAAAAAAGAGAACTAACTGACCCAGAAGCAACTGAACTTAGAAAAAAATTAGATGAACTCTATAAACAACTGAAAAAAATTGAGTAATAAATGATGAAAAATAAATATATATTTTTAATACTTATTTTTAGTTTAAATATTATGCAAGCCATTGATATTCAACTGGGAAATATAATAATTGACAGCACAGAAAAAAATATTTTATATACCTTTGAAAATCATCCAACAGTTTTATTAAAACCAGGAAAAAATGCAATAATATCTAAATTTTTTGAAGACTGCTTACAAAAAATAAATTACAGCGAATCTGGTATCTGTAAAAAAGCTCTTTTACTTCCTCAATCAGAAAACGGCAAATTGTTAAATAAAAACAATCAATTAATTATTGAACCATTATATCCTGGTCAAAAATTTGCTACCGTTATAATCAACTATTTAAGCGATGAATTAAATACAATTCTCAAGTTTAGCGTAACTAATCTTTCTACATACCTTAATTATGATTTATACTTTGATACAAAAGAATTTGAAAGATTACTTTTTAAACTGCTTTCAGGACAAATATCTGGAGAAAAAAAAGATATTGCTTGGTATCAATTAAATTTTGCATTTAATCCTTATGGTAGCTTTCTATCAGATGAAATAGTCAAAGATAGTCAACGGCCCATAGATATTACATCAATTGTTGTCCGTTATAAAAGAATAAAAATTCCAAAATCATATGCACCTATCAAACATCAATATGGCCATCCTGTATTTGCAAAACCAGAATATGTCTGGGTAGAAACAGTTTTTACTCGTAATAATCTAAATTTTGATCAATTTTTAACGGGTTTAACTCCTCAAAAATAAAAAAGGATTATAATGAAAAAAGTGAAAATAATTTTTATCACCTGCATGCTACTTATAACAAGCAAAGCATATAATATTGATATTCAACTGGGAAACATAACCATTGATAGCACAGAAAAAAATATTTTATATACTTTTAAAAATCACCCAGGAATTTTATTAAAAAAAGGAACTAATAATATAATAGAAAAATATTTTCAACAATGCTTAGAGCAAAAAAATGCTTATTCACCAAACATGTGCCAAGACCTTATATTAAAGCCCCAATCAAAAGATGGCACACTGCTTGATGATAAAAATCAATTAATTATACAACCGCTCGGTGCTACGCAAAATTTAGCTACTGTAGTCATTTCTTATTTAGGTGGACAATTAGATACGTCTATTCAATTTAGCTTAACTAATCTCGCTTCTTATCTAAATTATGACCTTTATTTTAGTAAAGGAGATTTCGAAGCCTTACTGGCAAACTTTATTCCTGGAGGGACTTCTAATGTTGTTTGGTATCAATTAAACTTTGCATTTAACCCATATGGTAGCTTTTTATCAAAGAATATATTACCCAATACCCAGCGCCCCATTAATATAACCTCTATTCATATCCGTTATATTGCAAAACAAGTAGTAACAAGAGACATCACCAAAGAAAAAGAAACGGTTAAAGTACGAAAAACATTTGATGAAAAAACAATCACCCGAAATGATATCGACTTTGATCAATTTTTAACTGGTTTAAACCCCGGAGAATAAGAGTACTATTTTCTCTACATTTGTTTTAGTCGATCGCGTATTATTTGAGCATCAACTGTTTGTCCAGCTGGAATTTCTGCTATTGGCCCAGCCATAATTTGTACAGCAAGTGGCCTACCTTGAAAATCCAATACGCCACCGGGTTGAATCATATTTTTAATATCAGCGTCTTTATCAAATTTTATATCTTTGCCGATAACCTTGCCATTGTTTAGTACTACCCCAGGACCTGGTACTACAAAATATCCCTGATTAGTTTGGGCAATTTGATAATACTTTTCTTGCATAGTAGGATTATCTTTAAGATAAGGTCCACGCCATTTTTCAGGATATTTTAAATTCATTGGGCCAACTTCAGATCCTTCAAAAGCAATTACATTCAGAAAATCAATATAATCTCTTTGGTGTTCAAAACTTAGGATACCGCATGTTTCATGAATCTGATTAAAAATTTCAGCAAGTTCTGTCACATGATCAGCAATTAAAAGATCATTTCTTCTATATGCTTGTCGCCAAAACGCCCACAATGCGATGCCAAAAAGTGCTAATAAAATTATGCCAATAATCGCGCCCGAGATATATTTATTCTTCATTACTTTCCCCCTTATATTCTCATTATTAAGCAAATTTAGCATAACATGACATGCTAAAAAAAGATTATTGATAATCTAAGTACATTACTTGCCTGACTTGGTGCATTGTTTGTTTTGCTATTTTTTGTGTTTTTGCAGTACCTTCTAATAGAATATTCATAACCGATTTTTTATCTTGGGCTAATTCTTTTCGTTTTTCTCTAATTGGCGTTAAGAAAGCATTTAGAACTTCAAATAAATATTTTTTTACCGTAACGTCGCCTAAACCGCCACGTTGATAATGTTCTTTTAGCTCGGCTACTTTTTCTTTATCTGAATCAAATACATCTAAATATTCAAATACTACGTTACCTTCAATTTTTCCTGGATCATTCACATGAATATGATCAGGATCGGTATACATTTTCATAATTTTATTTTTTAATTCATCTGGCTCGTCAGAAAGAAATATAGCATTACCAAGTGATTTGCTCATTTTTGCTTTTCCATCGATTCCAGGTAACCGCGCTACTTTTGGAACTAATGCTTCTGCCTCAACTAATACATCACATTTATAAATTCGATTGAATGAACGTACAATTTCATTTGTTTGCTCAATCATTGGTAATTGATCTTCACCTACAGGCACTATATTTGCTTTAATAAAAGTAATATCAGCCGCCTGACTAACGGGGTACATAAAAAAACCGGCCGGAATACTTTCGCCATACCCTTTTTGTTTAATTTCGGTTTTCACCGTAGGATTTCGCTTTAATCTGCTGATAGTAACTAAGTTTAAATAATATACGGTAAGTTCAAATAATTCAGGAATCATTGATTGAATAAAAATAGTACTTTTTTCAGGATCAATTCCGACCGCTAAATAATCCAATGCAACTTCTAATACATTTTGTCTAATTTTTTGTGGATTCTCATAATTATCAGTTAATGCTTGCACATCAGCGATCATCACATATTGTTGTGCAGTTTGCTGTAAAATTAATCTATTGGCTAAACTGCCAATATAGTGTCCTAAATGTAATGGCCCAGTTGGCCGATCTCCAGTCAAAACAATTGGTTTTTTATTCATAGTATTTCCTTTAGCATAATAAGTAAGTGTATCATAATCTGAGATTAAATCTTTTTACCTTCATTACCTTTTACAATTTAAATAGATTTTGTTTATGTTGAAAAAATAAAGGAGAAGTATGCATTATATTTTTGATTATATTCAAAATTATGCTATTTATGTCGGCATTCTGGGAATACGCGATTTTATAGAAATTATTTTTTTTTCTTGGTGCATTTATATCTTTTCTCATTGGCTTGTTAACGATAAATCAAACACATTTATTTATTATGTATATGCTTTTTGCATACTTGGAAGCATAAGTATTTTATTGCCTTTACCAACTATTGCTACGTTTTTATTTTCTTACGGACCAGCTTTGGTAATGCTTTTTATGCTTATGCATCAAGAACTTTTACAGCGCAATTATATCACTAAACGCAGCATTAAACCCATTAAAGATAAAGAAGTTGCCAATTGGACGATCACTCTTTTTCAAACGCTGCTTCATTTAAACAATAATATTTCTTTAAAAATCATTATCGAAAAATATGATCATATTGAACCATTTATAAAAATGCCATGTAAATTTAATGCACCATTCCATCAATCAGTGCTTTCTTTAGTTTTTGAAAAGCCTTCAGCAAATCAGAATAGTTTTATTTTAATGAATTACCATGGCACTCTTATCGCTTATGATTGCACATGGAAGCAGCATGTATATGAACACCGATTAGAGAATACATCACTACATGAACAATGGCTTTTTGATACTATAAAGCATACCTCAAAAACAGATACTATAGGAATTAGTTATTCGCAAGAAAATAAAACATTTCAGATCATTGCGCAAGGAAAAGTAATTGAAGAATTAACGGCATATAATGCATTAAATATTTTGCAACAATATCTTCAATTAGCTTCTTGCAAGAAAAAAGGAAGTACTATTCATGAATATTTCAATAAAACAAATCATTTCAAGCAAACTCAACCTTAAAGTATGTTCATTAATTATTGGTTATTGCATCTGGATATTATTAAACCAAAATCAATTAATAACTATTACTCATCCAATTCCTCTTTATTTTTATGGAAATGTTACGGAAAAAAAAATTCTTGCACCAGAAACGGTTTCTCTGCAACTTTATTGTAAACGATCCGATTTATGGTCATTAAATTTTACAAATCTCGCTATTCATATTGATAGCGATAACCTTAATCTTGGCAAACAAACAATTCAGATAAAACAAAATAATTTATTTTTACCTGAAAGCATTAAATTGGTACACTATATACCACCACAACTAACAATTACAGTTGAAAAAGCGGAAAAAATTTAAATGAATAAAAATATATTTGGCACTGATGGCATACGGGGGATTTTTGGCAAATTTCCTTTTACTTCACCAATCATTATACAATTAGGCAACGCCATTGGTAAATGGATCATAAAAAAATATGGTTCACAAAGCACTGTACTTCTTGGGCATGACACGCGTATTTCATGCGCAACTTTAAAAACAGCATTACAAGCTGGATTATTACTACATCCCTTAAAAATTTATGATACACAAATCGTTCCTTCGCCTGCACTCGCATCAATACTAAAAAATAAAGAAAAGTTTAATTGTGCTATTATGATTTCTGCATCTCATAATCCCTATTACGACAATGGTATCAAAATTATGAATAAGCAATCGGGGAAATTATCAGCAAGTGATGAAGAAACAATTACTAAATATTTTTTGAACGAACAAAGTTGGAATTATAATAATCTCGGTAGTCTATTTTCTGAATCTTTACAAGAAGTATACATTGAACATATTTTATCATATTTTCCTCCTAATTTTTTAAAAGGAAAAAAAATTGTATTAGATTGTGCGCATGGTGCTACATATATCATTGCACCACAAATTTTTGAAAAGCTTGGAGCACAGGTTATCCCATTATCAAATACTCCTAATGGCTTAAATATTAATAAAAAATGTGGCACATTATACCCAAATAATTTAAGAAAAGCAGTTATACAATACAAAGCGGATATTGGTTTTGCTTTTGATGGTGACGGTGATCGAGTTATTGCAGTAAATGCACAAGGCGATTATAAGAATGGTGATGATATTTTAGCCCTTCTTTTATCACATCCTCAATATATTCATGAAAACATGATCGTAGGTACAATAATGACCAATAAAGCATTTGAAATTTTTTTAAAAAAACAAAATAAAATTTTAATGCGTACTCAAGTAGGTGATAAATATATTACTGAACAATTATTACAACATAATCTTTATCTTGGAGGAGAACCATCCGGCCATATTATTATGCGCGATTATTTGCCAACGGGAGATGGCATTTTTACTACGTTAAGAATTCTTGAAACAATATATAAAACAAACAATTGGGAGATGATTACTTTTAGCAAATTCCCCCAAATACAAATGGCTATCCCAGTCAATAACAAAAAAGATTTAGATCAACCTCCTTTTTCTGATATTATTACTACAAGCAAAACTCAATTACATGAAGGTCGCCTAGTAATACGATATTCTGGAACTGAGCCGGTGCTTCGTATTATGGTAGAAGATGATGATTCTCAACATGCAGAATACATCTGTACGAATCTATCTAAGAAATTACAACAAGAGCTTTCATAAAATAACTGGAGCCAAAAAAAAATGAAAAAAAATGAGATCTTTAGCAAAACATTTAATTATATCAAAATAATTTTTCTTGATGGATTATTAACCATCTTACCTATTACTTTAACTCTTGCCTTGTTTGCATTCTTTTTTCATTTGCTGAAAAACTGGCTTACACCAATTTATGCTTTAGAGCCAGAATATCTTCAACGCATTCCTCATTCAGAAATTATTCTTGTTTTAATTCTCATTTTACTTATCGGCGCTATCTTTAGAACCTTTTTTATCCGTTCATTTGTAAATCTTATTGAATCGGTTTTTTTTAAAATTCCACTAATGAACCCTGTATATTCTGGTATAAAGCAATTGGTACAGGCTTTTACGATTCCTGAAAAGTTAACTTTCAAGCAAGTAGTACTCGTTGAATTTCCCCGTCATGGTATTCATAGCTTAGGCTTCTTGACCCGAGAAGTAGCACCAGAAATGGCACCTGACACAGACAAAAAATATTTTACTATTTATATTCCCACCACACCAAACCCGACCACTGGTTTTTTGATAATTGTTCCTGAAGGGGATTTTACGACTATTGATATTACACGCCAAGAAGCAATGTCATTAATCATATCTGGTGGCATTATACAGCCAGAACGTTTTCTAAAGAATGAGACTACCATCGATTAATTGAACTTACTATTAAGCCAGATGTTACATTTATTATAGCTCTGCCAGCAATTTTTTGCCTGTTATGGATATTAAAACTGGATTAATTGTTTGCAAAATTATTAGAAAAAAACTGCGCATAAAATAGATCAAGATATATTTCAGAGCCGCCATTTTTTATATGATAATCTAAGTCATACAAAAAATGATGTGCATGCATAAGTTCTACCGCTTGATATAATTGCCAATCTTTTTTTATAAATGGAAATGGCAACCGATAGGCTATTTTTTTAGCTGATAAAAAATCATTTTTTCGTGCTAATTTTACAAAATGAGCAGCTTTAAATAATTGATCAGACCAAAAAGACAACCAAAACATAGCAGGATATTCGGTTGATAATACTTGCCAAGTATTTAAAAATGCAGAAGATTTTTTTGCAAAAAAATAAGTACTTAATGTGAATAATGATTTATCAGGAATCACAATTTTGCAAAACCAATGTCGCATAAAATAATCTGCCGTATTTTTATTCAAAAATGAAAAATAATGCATTAATAAACATGCAACTTCTAAACTAATGCTACTTTGTTTTTCAAATAAAATAGCCAATACATTTTTTTTATTTTCACTAAAATTAGGTAATAAAAAGCGATATAGTATATAAAAAAGATTTTGATCTATCTGTGCAGGTAACTCTACTGCCAGCCATGTTTTTTTCATTTTTTCTGTAGTTTTTTCATAAAAAAAACATATCACATGCGGCCCATTATAATTCGATAAAAAATTTAAAAATATTTTTATTTTATTTTGATCTAAAGAACCAATATTGCCACACCAATATATAAAAGTAGAGCCCAAAAAAGGCATACTTACTTGTGCACAAAATTGTTCAATATCCATTTGTTCTAAATCAATAATACAATAATTATTTTCAGTAATATTTCTTATTTTTTGTTGTAATAAAGAACAAAATAATAATGGATAAGAAGTGCCAGAAAAAATAATAACTGAGGAATCATAAAAAAAAGATCGGTTTGAAGCTTTTGATAAAAAGATTTGTAAATCCATATAAAATTTATATGTTTTCGAGATGCAATATTTTAGGTGATTTTTTTGGGCAATCAATCATTTGATCAATAAATGCTAAAAGCTTTTTTACCCCATTATCTGCTACTTCTTGCATTTCAACAATCTGTTGCCATGAAACTGGTTCTTGTTCAGCCGATCCTTGTATTTCAACAACATTTCCAGAACGAGTTAGTACAAAATTGAAATCTGCTTTCACATTACTATCTTCTGCAAAATCTATATCCAGCAGTATTTCATTTTTTAATAACCCTACTGATATTGCAGCAATTTCTTCGGTTATAATAGGACTTTCAAGCAAACCTTTTTGTAACCATTTTTGCTCAGCAAGCTTTAAGGCTATGAAAGATCCTGTTATGCAGGCAGTCCGTGTACCACCATCTGCCTGTATAACATCACAATCTATATGCACAGTTTTTTCTGATAATTTATTAGATAAATCAACTACTGATCGTAACGATCTTCCAATTAAACGAGAAATTTCTATTGAACGCTCATTTCTTTTTGATAAAGATTCTCGTTCTATTCGGTTTTTTGTAGAAGCAGGTAATAATGAATATGATGCGGTAAGCCACCACTTTTTTCTACCCCGTAAAAAAATTGGTACTTGCCCAGTTAAAGAAACCGTACAAAGAACCTTAGTATTACCTATTTCAAATAATACTGAACCATCAGCATGAGAAGAAATACCACAGGTTAAATTCAATGGACGTAATTCATTATAAGCACGATTATGTGATCGTTGCATAAATCTCTCAAACAGCTTCTTTTTGATTAATTAAACGTAATCTAATACGACCATTTTTTTCATCATAATCTATAACTTGCACCATTACTTCATTATCAATTGGATAATCTTTTGCCAATGTTGCTTGTTGTTCACGCGGAATAGTTGATATATGAACCAAGCCATCTTGGCCAGGTGCTATTTCAACAAAAAGGCCAAAATCAGTAGCACGTTTAATTTTTCCTTTATATATATCACCGGGCTGAATAAATCCAGCTAACACTTTGACCCAACTTACGGCTACATCAAATTTAGCTTCAGGCTGGCCATAAATATTTACGGTACCATCACTTTCAATATCAATTGTTGTATTGGTTTTTTCAGTAATATCCTTGATGATTTTTCCGCCAGAACCAATAATTGCACCAATTTTATCCGGAGAAATTTTTAAAGAAATAATTTGTGGTACTAAATGAGAAAGTGTCGGACTTGGTTCAGTCATAACTTTTTGCATTTCTTTTAAAATATGAAGCCGACCATCTCGTGATTGTGCTAATGCTTGTTCAAATACTTTTCGTGGTAACCCACCTTTGTATTTGATATCCATCTGAATTGCGGTGATTCCAATATCAGTACCCGTCACTTTAAAATCCATAAGACCATAAGCATCTTCATCTCCATTAATATCACTTAATGCTTTAAAAGTGCCATCGGGACTCTGTAATAATCCCATTGCAATACCACTGACCATTTTACGAATAGGAACACCTGCATTCATAAGAGCCATAGTAGAACTACATACGGTAGCCATTGAGGTTGAACCATCTGATTCTAAAATATCTACTACAATACGAATAGTATAAGGAAAATCTTTTTTCAATGGCAACACTTGCTCAAGTGCAGAAACTGCTAAATAACCGTGACCTATTTCACGTCTACCCGGTCCTCTCATAAACCGCACTTCACCTGAAGAATATGGTAAAAAATTATAATGAAGCATAAATGATTTTTCTAATGTATTACCCATTAAATCTTCAACTTGTTGTTGGTCTTGTCCACCACCGAGAGTTACCGTTGCTAAAGCTTGTGTTTTACCGCGAGTAAACAATGATGAACCATGCGTATAAGGCAGTAAGCCTACTTCAACTGCAATTTGACGAATTTCATCAAATTTTCGTTCATCAATTCGTTTATCTAATGCAAAAATTTCTTTTGATATATTTTCTGCAAAAACTTTATCAAACATATATTTAACTAATTTTGCAGAGATACCATTTTCTTCAATTTCTTGTTTTTCTTGTTCTACAAATTCATCTCTTAATGAATCTACAAGTGTATTACGTTCAACTTTGTTTTTAATAAAAACAGAGCGTAGCCGGTCAGAAGTTAAAAATGAATTGGCATGATTACGAATTCTTTTCCATGCGTCATCTTCATCTGTGTGTTCTTTCTCTACATTAAGCGCTTGCTGAATTTCTTTTTGCCATGCAACTTGTTTTTTTATTTTATCATGAGCCTTAAATAAAATATCGATAAGTTGATCTTCTTTTACTTCGTTCAAAGAACCTTCAACCATATTGATACCTTCATCTGTACCAGCTACCACAATACGTACGTCAGATTTTTGTGTTTGAGAATAAGTTGGATTAAAAATCCATTCGCCATCAACGCGAGCTACTTCAACTGCACCTATAGGCCCCATAAATGGTATTTTTGATATTGAAAGCGCAATTGATGCTGCTACTAAAACAACTACACTTGGCATATGTTCTTTATCTACAGAATATACGGTAGCAAGAACTTGTAGTTGATTAAAATAATTTTCCGGAAATAGAGGCCGTATAGCACGATCAATATAGCGACTTGTTAATACTTCTTTATCAGTTAATCTTCCTTCGCGCTTAAAATAACCCCCTGGTATTTTGCCCGCTGCAGCCAATTGCTCTCGATAATCTACTGTTAATGGTAAAAATCCAGGAAATTCTTCAGTAGGAGCAGAAACAGCCGTTGCTAGTACAACCGTTTCACCATATTTAAACCATGCTGCACCATCAGCTTGAGCCGCAACTTTTCCAATCTCCACTTCATAATTAAATTCTGGCAAGCTAAATTTTTTTACCATTCTATATTTTCCCTATTTGGTACTTTATTATTATTTATTTTCGTAAACCTAAACGTTCAATCAATGTTTTATAAGTTTGAACATTCTTTCGCTCTAAGTATTGCAATGATTTGCGCCTTCTTGCAACCATTTGGATCATTCCTCTTTTTGAAGCAAAATCTTTAGGATGCGATCTAAAATGTTCAGTCAAACGCGTAATATGTTCCGTTAACTGTGCAACTTGCACTTCAACAGAACCAGTGTCTTTTTCATTTATTTTAAATTCATCTAAATTAATTTTGATGTCTTTCATATCTTTTTTTGCCATTTATTTTATCTCCATATAAGTATTACTTCTTGGTAGGCACGAGCGGATTTGAACCGCTGACCCCTGCTACGTCAAAGCAGTGCTCTGCCACTGAGCTACGCGCCTACTGTTTTCATTTATTTCTATGCTGCTTGTTCCTGCTCTACCCTTACTGTTGACATCTCTTGCGCACGAGCTTCTTTTTCATATTCTGATTCTTCATCGCCTAAATATTTCATTCTGAAGGATTTTATCCCAGTCCCTGCAGGTATTAGTTTACCAATAATTACGTTTTCTTTTAAGCCATAAAGATGATCTTCCTGTCCTGCGATTGACGCTTCAGTTAAAATCTTAGTTGTTTCCTGGAATGAAGCTGCAGAAATAAAGCTTTCAGTATCAAGTGATGCAAGCGTTATACCCATTAAGGTAGGTTTAGCAACTGCAACTTTTTTCCCTTCAGCTTGCAACAATGCATTTACTGATTTAAAGTGAATTTTATCCACCCGATCACCTATGAGGAATTCTGAATCACCCTGTTCAACAATACGTACTTTACGTATCATTTGCCTAACAATCAATTCAATATGGCGATCATTAATACCAACACCTTGCAACAAGTAAATTTCTTGAATTTGATTTACCAAGTATTTTTGTAAGACTTCTGGTCCTAAAATACGTAGAATATCATGCAATACTGGTGTGCCACTTGTTAATGGGTCTCCCGCATTTATTTTATCTCCATTCATTACATTGAGCTGTTTACCTCGTGGAATGAAATAATCAAATGATTCATATGCATTTACAACGCTTACTTTACGCAAACCACGATGAATACCACCAAAAACAATTTCTCCATCAATATCAGCTATAATCGCTGGATCTTTTGGCACACGAGCCTCAAATAATTCAGCAATACGTGGTAAACCACCTGCAATATCTTTTGTTCTAAATGTTTCGCGAGGGATTTTAACTAAGATATCACCGACTGCAACTTTCTGTAGATCATCTACTGATAAATAACTGCCAGTCGGAAGATAATATTGTGCAAGCTCATCGCCTTCTTCGTTTACAATACTCAATGAAGGTTGATATTTTTCACCTTTGTGTTCTAACACAATTTTGCTTGATTTACTTGTACTTTCATCAAAAACATTTTGAATAGTATTGTTTTCAATTAAATCTACATAGTTAATAATACCAGCTTTTTCAGTAATAATTACTTTATTGTTAACATCCCATTCAGCAAGTTTTTTGCCAATTTCTACTTCTTGACCTTCTTCCACAAGCAAAAGAGCACCGTATTCCACATCATGATGTTGTAATTCTCTGCCATCCTGCGAGACAATTACTAAAGCTGCTTTTCTACTTACTATAATAGAGTGGCCTTCTTTATTTTTAACTGTTCGCATACCACGCAATTGAATAATACCTTTGTGCTTTGCTACAAAAACTGATTGTTCTGCTGCACCACTGGCAATACCACCAATATGAAATGTTCTCATGGTTAACTGTGTTCCAGGTTCACCAATTGATTGTGCTGCAATAATACCAACGGTAGTTCCAACATCAACAGGTTGCCCTTTGGAAAGATCTATCCCATAACATTGAGCACAAACGCCACGTTTTGCTTGACATGTTAATACTGAACGTATCGCTAATTTAGATAAAGCAGAATTAGCAATTCTATTTACATCTTCTTTTGTTACTAATTGACCCTGTTTTAATAATAATTGGCCATCGATAGGATCCTTAATGTCAGCAGCTACTACACGGCCAAATGATCTATTAGCTAACGGATTAATAACATCGCCACCTTCTTTTAAATCTTCTAATTCAATATAGCCAAGCGTCTGGCAATCTTTAATAGTGATGACTGCATCTTGCGCTACATCAACTAATTTACGAGTTAAATAGCCTGAGTTTGCTGTTTTTAATGCAGTATCAGCCTGACCTTTACGAGCACCATGAGTTGAAATAAAGTATTCAAAAACGCTTAATCCACCTTTAAAGTTAGACTTTACACACGTTTCCATAATTTCACCAGTTGGCTTAGCCATTAATCCACGCATCCCAACAAGCTGCTTAATTTGATCTTTCGATCCACGAGCACCTGATTCAAGCATCATAAATATCGGATTAAATGGCTTGAATGATTTATTCTCATTTAAGAACGCTTCATTATTTTCTATCTCTAAATCATGCGTTACTTCAGAAGCGACATCAGCGGTTGCATGTCCCCAGATGCTAAGAACTTTGTTATAACGTTCTCCATTGGTTATAATGCCATCCATGTACATTTTTTCAACACGCTGTACTTCTTTTTCACCTTTTTTTACAATTTCATCTTTTTTAGCAGGAACTATTAGATTACTAAGAGAGAATGAAATACCACCTTTAGTTGAATAGTAAAAACCAAGCTTCTTAACTTTATCCAAACAATCAACGGTCGCTTCGTCACCAAAGCGATAGTAAACTTTTTCTACTAATTTAACTAAATCACTTCGTTTCATTACTTTATTAATCCAATAAAACTCTGATCCTGTTGGTAAAGCATCATATAAAATAACGCGACCCACAGTCGTTTCTACAAGTTCTACTTTATCTTGAGATTTTAAACGCAACTTGATTTTTGCATGCAAGGTTGCCTTTCCAAATTGAAAAGCAGTAATAACTTCTTGAATGCTTGAAAAAACAATTCCTTCACCAAGCGCACCACAACGTACTTTACTCATATAATGTAGACCAAGAACCATATCTTGTGATGGTACTGCTAACGGACGTCCATTTGCTGCTGATAGAATATTTTTCGTTGATAATATTAATGCTACTGATTCTTCTTGTGATTTTTCACTTAATGGTATATGCACGGCCATTTGATCACCGTCAAAATCAGCATTATATGCTGAACAAACTAACGGATGAATTTTAACCGCTTTTCCATCAACCAATATTGGATAAAACGCTTGAATACCATAGCGATGCAGTGTTGGTGCACGGTTTAATAGTACTGGACGATTTTTAACTATTTGTTCCAGTACATCCCATATTTCAGGTGAGCTATCTTCTACCATTCGTTTTGCAACACGTAAATTTGCTGCCAGTTCTCGTTCAATAAGACCATGGTAAATGTATGGCTTAAAGAGTTCAAGCGCCATAATTTTAGGTAATCCACATTGATCCATACGCAATTCAGGATCAACAACAATAACAGAACGACCCGAATAATCTACACGTTTACCAAGTAGATTTTGTCTGAATCGCCCCTGTTTACCACGTAACATTTCACTTAAGGATTTAAGTGGTCGTTTATTAGATCCAGTAAGGGGCTTACCACGGCGACCATTATCAATAAGTGCATCAACCGCTTCTTGCAACATGCGTTTTTCGTTACGAATAATTACTTCAGGAGCTTCAATCTCAATTAATCGTTGCAGACGAATATTACGATTAAGCAATCGTCGATACAGTTCATTTAAATCAGAACTCGCAAATCTTCCACCTTCAAGAGGAACTAATGGCCTTAAATCAGGTGGTAATACTGGAAGTATTTTCAAAATCATCCAAGATGGATTAATACCTGCTTGCGTAAGTCCCGTTAAAATTTTTATGCGACGCATAATTTTAAGACGAGCAGTTACAGCAGCAACTTTTGCATACTCTTGTTGGAGATTTGAAATCTCTAAATTAAGATCTAATACTTCAAGAATTTGACGAACAGCTTCGGCACCAATTTCCGCTTTAAAATCTATATCTTCTGGATGCTGCTCTTTATAACGATCATACTCAGCATTAGTAAGTAAAGTTTTATAACTATATGGAGATTTACCAGGATTAATAACTAAATACGCATCAAAATAAATAACCCGTTCTAAGTCTTTAATTGGCATATCCATAATTAAACTAAGATAGCTTGGAATACCTTTTAAATACCAGATATGACATACCGGAGCAACTAAATCTATATGCCCCATACGTTCACGCCTGACACGAGATTGAATTACTTCAACTCCGCATTTTTCACACGTTACACCACGATGCTTCATTCTTTTATATTTGCCGCAATTACATTCCCAGTCTTTAACAGGACCGAAAATGCGTGCACAAAATAAACCATCTCGTTCTGGCTTTAAAGTTCGATAATTAATTGTTTCAATTTTCGTAACTCTACCATATGATAACGATTTAATTTTTTCAGGCGAAGCAAGCCCAAGTTTAATTGCATTAAATTTAACGGCGCTAATATACTCTCTAAAACGCTCTAAAATTCGGTTACTCATTGACTTCCTCCTTGCCAGTCCTAAATAGATCGACTCGCAATCCTAAACTTTGAAGTTCTTTAATCAGTACATTAAACGATTCTGGCAAACCAGGCTCAGGTATTTTTTCACCACTTACAATTGCATCATATACTTTTGGACGGCCGTTCACGTCGTCAGATTTATATGTCAGCATTTCTTGTAAAGTATATGCAGCACCATAAGCTTCAAGTGCCCATACTTCCATTTCACCAAAACGTTGTCCACCCATTTGTGCTTTTCCACCAAGAGGTTGCTGAGTAACTAACGAATATGGCCCAACAGATCGAGCATGTAATTTATCATCAACCATATGATTTAATTTCATCATATAAATTGATCCAACCGTTACTGGTTGATCAAAATACTCACCAGTTCTACCATCTAATAAATTAAATGAACCAACTTCTGGTAAATCAAGATCTCGTAACATTGGTTTAATATCTTGATCTAAATTTGCCCCATCGAATACAGGAGAGTCAAACAATACACCAGTATTTGCAGTTTTTTTGGCAAGTTTCATAACCTCATCTTCACCATACAATTTCTCGTATTCATCGAGGAGATCTTTGCCATAACAATTTTGCAAATACTTTTTAATTTTTCCGTAACCTTCAGTTGCAAGCATATTTTCTAACTGTCGACCTAATTGCTTACCTGCAAGCCCAAGCGCTGTTTCTAAAATTTGTCCTACGTTCATACGAGATGGTACGCCAAGCGGATTTAATACTATATCAACCGCTGTTCCATCTTCTAAATGAGGCATGTCTTCTCTAGGAACAATAATAGATACCACACCTTTATTACCATGGCGTCCTGCGATTTTGTCACCAACAGAGATATGTCTCTTTGATGCAATATATACTTTTACCATCTTGATAACACCTGATGGTAATGGATCACCTTTCTTCAATTTATTGATGCGCTCTTCTTTTAATCCAGCTAAAATTCTTTGTTGCGTTTCAAATGACAATTTCATTCTTTCAATTGTTTCTAAAATCTCTTTGTCTTTTACTTTGAGCGCAAGCAATTCTTCTAAATTAAGATCTTGGAGCTGTTTTTTATCATATTTTTTGTTTTTTAGTAGCTTTTGAGAAACCTTACCAGAAGGTTCACCACTCGCTAATAAATCTACTATTTTTTCTGAAATCATTTTTTCTAAGAAATGCAAATGACTTTCAAATTCAGCATCAAGTTCAGCGGTTCGTTTTGCTACTAATTCTTTGTAACGCTTATCTTTTCGAATTCCACTACGTGAGAAAACTTTTACATCAATTACGGTGCCTTCAATTCCAGGCGGTACTCGTAAAGAAGTATCTCTTACTTCACGAGCTTTTTCACCAAAAATAGCACGAAGTAATTTTTCTTCTGGAGAATATTGAATGTCACCTTTTAATGTTACTTTTCCAACAAGAATATCACCGGGTTTCACTCGAGTACCGATACGTACTATACCATCATCATCTAAACTTGATAATGCGATTTCACTAACATTTGGTACATCTTTAGTAATTTCTTCAGGTCCTAATTTAGTATCTCGTGCATCTACTTTGTATTCATCAATATGAACCGAAGTTAATGAATCTTCTGCTACTAAGCGCTTACTTAATACAATAGCATCTTCAAAGTTATATCCGTGCCATGGCATAAATGCAACGAGCAAATTAGATCCTAATGCAAGCTCTCCATATTCAATACCAGGACCATTAGTTAAAATCGTACCAACTTTAACAATATCACCTTTTTTAACTATAGGCGTTTGATGAATCCAAGTGCTAAAGCTTGATCGCTGAAATTTTCTTAAAGTATAAATATCAATACCTTGCGATATCCAATCATCAATATTACTAAATACTTCTTTGTCAACACGAATAATAATGCGCTCTGAAGAAACATATTCTACAACACCAGGACGTTTTGCAACAATCATGGCACCAGAAGATTTACTAATTTCTTTTTCCATGCCCGTACCAACGATTGGTGCTTCACATTTTATTAAAGGAACTGCTTGACGTTGCATATTCGAACCCATTAATGCACGCGTAGCATCATCATGTTCCAAAAATGGAATTAATGCCGTGGAAACTGATACCAATTGTTTGGGGGATAAATCAACATAATTAATTTTATTTGAATCAACATAAATAAAATCACCTTCATGTCGCGCAACAAGCGTATTGCCAGAAAGCTTAGCGGTACCAGGCTTTACTGCATCAGCCTGAGCGATATATTTATCAATTTCTTCAAATGCATCAAGAAATACTACATTATCTTGGATATTATTTTTAGCTACTGGTCGGTAAGCAGTTTCGATAAATCCTAAATCATTTACCATTGCATATGTTGCCAAAGAAGAAATTAAACCAACCGTTTGCCCTTCAGGAGTTTCGATCGGGCAAATACGACCATAATGAGATATATGCACATCACGAATTTCATATGTCGCACGATCTTTTAAAACACCACCAGGCCCAAGAGCTGACAACCTTCTTTTATGAGCAATTTCAGATAAAGGATTGGTTTGATCCATAAATTGAGATAACTGACCTGTACCAAAAAATTCTCGCATTACTGCGCTCAATGGCTTAATATTTAAAAAGTCTTGAGGCATTAATGCACTATGAACCTCTTGCGTTCTAAATCGTTCTCGCACAATACGTTCAATACGAAGAAAACCTAAATATACTTGATTGGTAAGCAATTCACCCACTAATCGTACACGACGATTTCCCAAGTGATCAATATCATCAAGCTCGCCTTCTCCTAGTTCACGCAAGTTAACCAAATAACGGACAGAACCTACAATGTCTTCCAATGTTAAAACATGAGTATCTTCAGGTATATCTAGTCTTAGCTTTCGATTAATTCGAATGCGACCAACTCTTGTTAAATCATATAGGCGGCTACTGAATAACATTGCTTCAAGGCGTTCATTAATCTCTTTTAATGAAGAACTATCACCAGGCCAAACTTTTGCATGAAGTTCTTTAAGCGCATCTTCTTGAGAATAACATTTATCCTGTGTTAATGTTAAAGCAATGGTTGGTTGTAAAACATATCCAGAAGAACTAATAAGTTCAAATTCGATCTTTTTTAATTGCTTAAATAAATTGTAATGATCCTCTGTTAATATTTGACCTTGTTCGATCAATACTTCACCAGTATCAGGATCAATAACATTAGCACCAAGAACTCGGCCAATCAGATTAGCTTTTTTTATAATAATTTTATCAACATCAGCTTTTTTTAACCGTTCAATAATTGCAGCATTAACTCGTTTCCCAAATATTGAATCACCAACTTTGTCCGGAGCCATGCCTTTTTCTAAACGTTGACCAATTAAATTTTCATCTACTAATCGATAGAACTCACCTTTTTTGGCATGTATTCGATCAAATGAATAAAATTTTTTGATAATTTGATCTCGAGCTATGCCTAATGCTTGTAAAAAAGTAGTAACTAATAATTTTTTCTTTTTATCGATGCGAACATACAGGTAATCATTGCTATCAAATTCAAAATCAAGCCATGAACCACGCATAGGAATAAGACGAGCTACAAAGTATGGTCGACCACGGACATCTTTAACTTTTTTACTTTGCGTAAAAACAACACCAGGAGAACGATGAAGCTGACTTACAACTACCCTATCGACCCCGTTAATTAAAAAAGTTCCTTGATCACCAAGTCTAATAGTACCTTGATCTTGATATACATCAGCCATAACAGGGACATCAGCAAAGAAAATATCTTGCTCTTTGATGTCTCTAATTACCTTGTTACCTTTGTCATCGATATCCCACGAAATCAATTGAATTTTTATTTTTAAAGGCATCGAGAATGTTTGACCACTTGATCTACATTCATCCAAGCTCATTGGCATTTTTATTGATACACGTGATAAACAATTTGGGCACGCTCGATATTTGGCTGTTTGTTTTTTACAAAAAGTACACGTTGAGTTGTTAAGACGAGAACAATCGGTTTTTTTACAGGAAGAGCAGCTCCAGGTATATCTGTTTACAATACCTTTCAGTTTTCCACACGTACAGGACCAATCGCCCAATTCATAACTAACAAATTCAAGCGACATCTTCCCATCATATTCGATAGGAAAAATGTCTCTTAATACTTTTTCAAGCCCTATTATCTTACGCTCAGCCGGCAAATAATCTAATTGTGCAAAGTCGTTGAATGATTTCGACTGAATCGTAATCAAATCAGGAACAGGCACTATATCTTTAATTTTTCCGAATGACTTGCGCAGAAAACCTTTATCTAAGTGCATGTTGGACATGCAGCTGCTCCTCCTGTGAACGAATTAATAAATTTTATCGGCAAAAAAATGCTGTACTTGTTAATTACAAAATTAACCTCAGCAAGAATTAACTATTTTACGCTAATTCTACTTTAGCACCAACTTCTTCTAGTGCTTTTTTCATTTCATTTGCTTTGTCTTTAGCAACAGCTTCTCCAATTACTGTTGGAGCATTTTCAACTGCTTGTTTTGCTTCTGCTAAGCCTAAAGTAGTTACTGAACGCAACGCTTTAATTGTTTTAATTTTTTCAGGTCCACCTTCTTGCAAAGTAACCTTGAATTCAGTTTTCTCTTCGGCTTTTGCTCCAGCTTCTACTGCTGGCGCTGCAGCCATCATAGGCATTCCCGCAGCTGCGCTTACATCAAATTTTTCTTCAAGCGCCTTAACAAACTCTGATAATTGTAAAACTGACATATTGCCAATTTCGTCAATTAATTTGTCGTATGATTTTGCTGACATAGCATTCCCCATTCGCTATTATAAAAATAAACATATTTATTCAACATCATAATTTCATCTAAATAAAACATATATTAAGATGACTTTTTCTTCTCAATCTGCTTAATTACCAATACTGGGTTGAGCAAGACCATATTCAACGTTCGCGCTAATTTGCTTAGTGGCGCCTTCAGCGTACCACATACTTGAGCAAGAAGTATTGGTCGAGGCGGTAACGACGCAAATATTTTAACTGCTTCTTCTGTCAATAAAGAAGACTCATAGCAACCACCCACAATACGCAACTGTTCATTTTTTTTAGAAAATTCATAAAGAACCTTAGCTACAGCTGGTGGTTCTTGCTGTGCAAAAACTAATGCAATTTGATTACCCAAAAGCGAAGACATCTCTTTTACTTCAGGTATATCATCAACAGCACGTTCAATCAATGTAACTTTAGCAACTTGTAAGGCACCGCCCTCTTTTCTAAGCTTTCTTCTTAAGTCAGCCATCTGAGCAACAGTAAGCCCACTGTATTTTACTAAAAACGAAGCGCTACTTTTTGCAAATTCTTTTTTTAAAGATGCAATAACTTGTTCTTTATCTTGACGATTCATCGCTCCAACCTCTAATTCAACTAATTATTTCATCAGGATTAATTTGAATGCCAGGCCCCATCGTTGAAGAAAGAGTAACTTTTTTTAAAAATTTACCTTTCGCCGCAGGAGGCTTAACTGCCATCAAAGCTTTGATAAAAGCATGTAAGTTTTCATGCAATTTATCAACCTCAAAGGATTCTTTTCCTATAGAAAAATGGATTAATCCAGTCTTATCATTTCGGAAAAACCTACGTCCACGCTTTAAATCGGCTACAACTGCATCTACATCGAAAGTAACCGTTCCTAGCTTTTTATTAGGCAAGAGGCCTTTTGGGCCTAATTTTTTTGCTAATTTACTTACCAAACCCATTAAATCGGGAGTAGCAACCGCTACATCAAAATCCATCCAACCATTCTGTATTTTTTCAACTAGATCTTCTGCGCCAATATAATCAGCGCCAGCTTTTGATGCTTTATCAGCATAGTCACCTTTGGCAAATACTAATACTTTGATTTCTTTGCCAACACGATGCGGTAAAATTACCGAACCTCGTACTACCTGTTCACCCTTAGCAGGATCAATACCTAAGTTGATATCAACATCAATTGATTCATCAAACTTGGCAGGAGCCAACTCTTTTACTTTTACCAAAGCATCTTTTACGGGATATTGATTATTTTTTAACATATCGCCAGATGCTTTATTTTTTTTTTCATGCATTACCATTGCAAAATCCTAACTCAATCATTCACTTCGATTCCCATACTACGTGCAGTTCCTGCAATAATTTTTTTTGCCTCATCCATATCTAAGACATTTAAATCAGGCATCTTAATAGTGGCGATATCTTCAATATCTTTCCAAGATATCTTACCAACAAAATCAACTCCTGCCTTTGATGAACCTTTTGGTATATTAACTTTTTTCTTAATGAGCTCAGAAGTTGGTGGCGTTTTTGTAATAAAATCAAAAGATCTATCTTTATAAACTGTTACAATTATAGGTACCGTTTGACCCTTTTTATCTGCTGTTTGGGCATTAAATTGCTTACAAAACTCCATCATGTTTACTCCATGAGGACCAAGCGCAGAACCGACTGGTGGCGCAGGAGTAGCCCCGCCTGCTGGTAATTGCAACTTTACTTTTGCCTTAATCTCTTTCGCCATAGCTCATCCAATATTAATGTTTAGCACATTATCTTTTAACTTGATTAAACCCTAATTCAATCGGAGTCATTCTTCCAAAAATACTTACCATAACCGTAAGTCGCTCATTTTCTTCCTCAACTTTTTCAATAACCCCTACAAATCCCGCAAATGGACCTTCTGATATCTCCACTTCACTACCAGAAACAAACTCACTTTTCTTAGCAGCCAATGCTACCTCTCCCTTCATTTGAGAAATAACACGGTCAATTTCGCGCTGGGATAGCGGCGCCGGCTCTTTTCCACCTAAAAATTTTAAAACTTTCGGTGTTGATTGAACCAAACGCATTGCTTCTGGCACTAATTCCATTTCAATAAGAAGATAACCTGGAAATAATTGCTGTTCTCCATTACTTTGCTGAGTAACATCAAACATTTTTTTTAATCGCGCCGAAGGAACTAGAATTTGACCAAAATATTGATCAAGCCCTTTCTCTTCAATCCGCCGCAACATATCTTTTTGTATCGTATCTTCGTAACCAGCATAAATCTGCACTACGTACCAACGCTTCATTTGTTTTTCCTGCTGCAAATTTCAAAAAATTCTTTGCGTATCTTTTTAAAACACACGTTCCGCAACCCTATAAAAAAATAAATCCAGCGCACCGAGATATATCGAAAATGCGCATACTAATATTAACACAACAATGACCGATCCAATTAACTCATTCGAACTCGGCCAAACAACTTTTCCTAACTCTTGCCTTACTTGCACAAAAAACTGAAATACATTTTTCATCACATCACCAAGTTATTCAGAAAACATTCCATCTAATCACTACAATCCTTTGTTCTGGCAGGCCAGGAGGGATTCGAACCCCCAACCCGCAGATTTGGAGTCTGCCGCTCTACCAATTCGAGCTACTGGCCTACAAAGGCCTACTTGGTCTCTTTATGCGCAGTATGCTGACGACAGCGCGAGCAATACTTACTTAATTTTAAAGAACCTATCGAGCGTTGCCCCGAAACTTCTTGTGTGTAATTTCGCTCTTTGCAACTCTCACAACTTAAATGCGTTACTGTTCTTTTTTTCTTTGCCATATGATTCTCACATTTTGCCCACTTTAACTGGAGACACACTTACTTTTGGAGCCCGCGACCGGACTTGAACCGGTGACCTCTCCCTTACCAAGGAAGTGCTCTACCAACTGAGCTACGTGGGCGAGGAAACTCTATAAACACATATAGATTAAATAAAAAAAAGGAAAATGACAACTCAATTTTCTTAAAAACCCACGGATAATCTATTGGAGCTGGCGGCAGGATTTGAACCCGCGACCTGCTGATTACAAATCAGCTGCTCTACCAACTGAGCTACGCCAGCATAATTTTTTGGAGCGGGAAACGGGACTCGAACCCGCAACCTACAGCTTGGAAGGCTGTCGCTCTACCAATTGAGCTATTCCCGCTTACTCTATCACAAAAATTTCTTGGTGGCGAGAGCAGGATTCGAACCTGCGAAGGCATATGCCAACGGATTTACAGTCCGTCCCCTTTAACCACTCGGGAATCTCGCCTCCTCTTTTTGCAGGAAATTTCAAAAGTTAGCTCTTATATTATTGGTTTTCTCAAAGGATTTCAACTTTTTTTCTTAAAAAGTACTCATTTTTGTATTCTTTTTTAAGACTACTAATATTTAGTTTAACAATTTTTTTTAATATTGAAATCATAATTTAAAAAACCTATATAAATAATCACCCTTAAAATAGCCTTCCCAAAAAAATTGATCTAAAAAAAATTAAATCTCAATCATTTGGATGCTCTATTTTTTATAAATTTTTCATACTTTTAACAGCAAATTAAAAAAACCTTATTAATGCAATAAAAATTTGCTTATTCTAATAGATCTTATATTATTTGAAAGATATCATAACCTTTTTCAATAGGGAGTTCTCGTATGCTTCACGGCAAAATTTCCAAATACAAAATTATTTACTTTTCTAGCATCATTCTTTTTCTAATTTCGGTGCAGGCACTAGCAAAAGATACACTTTTTCAAAAAGCAGAAAACTTATATCTTTCATCATTTGAAACACAAGAAAACAAAAGCATTTCTCAGAGCCGCAAAGAAAAAACGTTAACAATAGAACCCCCAACATTATTAGATCAACGAGCGGCAGTTTTCAACTTATTCAATAACGCTGAAAGTAACATTGGTGATCAAGTCCAGTTAGATCCAATTTTTTTAAAGAAAATGGAAATTTTCCTTGGGGGAGAAAAATTAGATAACCATCTTTTTAATATTATTCAGCATACCAATACTATTACCGGTGAAGCAAATCTTGTTAACATATTAATTCATCCCACTACTAATGTTGAATTATTGAAAACTCGTCAAGCAATCACAAAAGAATTATTAGATAATCAAGAGTTACAAAATGAACTCCATAATGTTTTAACTGAGATAAAAGAGACTGAACCGTTATTTCTTTCATACTTTGTTAAAGAAAACAAACTAAATGAAGAATTATTTAAAAAAATTTATTTTCCATCCTTATTCAAAAAACTAAATAAAAGCTCTTTAGCCCTAGAAATAAAAACACGATTCAATCATGCCTTATTGAGTTTAAATACACTTTCATCACCGGCAATATTTGCTTGTGCTGCAGCTCAATATAAATATATGAATGCAAAAAAATCTGGCAATCCGATTTCGGTAATAAAAGCGTTACAAGAAGGATTCAAATCTACTTGGCAATTTTTTAGTTTTAAACAAAAAACGTATAAAAATAAGTCAATTACTCAAGTAGTACAAGAACAAGCAATTCTACATGGTCCTCATTGGCAAAATAATCAAAATGCAGTGCAAGCAATGATGCCACAAACTTTTGGAGATCTTTCTTATATTCTTGACCACATAAACACTCTCGACAAATCAGCATTACCGATGTCACCCGCTTTAATAAAAGCTACTATTTTTGGCTATGGAGGTTTAATAGCTGGTATAACTTGCTTTAATGGTTATAAGTCCTGGGAAGAAATTAAACTTAAAAAAGATGTTGCTAATCATTTGCAAACTCAACTAATTTCAGTTTCTCGCTACATGAATGCATTCAATAAATTATTAAATCTTACAGAGCAGCATCCATTACTAAAACAACTTATTGAAAATCAAAATTTATCATTTATGCATGATAAAGAGTTAATTGATTTACTTAATCAATTAAATTCAAATACGTTTCAAGGCGAAGCTTCTTTCTTCTCAATGACTGGAAAAGTATTAGCCGCGCATACTTCTATGAAGGAATTGAAAGATAAATTCATTCCGATTATGAATATTGTGGGAACTATTGATGCGCATCTTTCCATTGCAAAATTATATCAAGCACATCAGCAAATGCCTGCTCGTTATAATTTTGTAGAATTTATTAATGCTCATAAACCAATAATCAAAGCTGTAAACTTTTGGAATCCATTCATAAACCCAAATGTTGTGGTGTCGAACTCTATTGAATTAGGCCATCAAAAACCAAATAATATTATTTTAACTGGTCCAAATACCGGTGGAAAATCAACTGTTATAAAAGGGTTAATTTTTAATATTTTGTTAGCACAATCATTCGGCATAGCGCCAGCAGAACGCTTAACAATAACTCCATTTACTTCAATAAACTGTTATTTAAATATAACTGATGATATTACTGCTGGCACTTCACTTTTCCAAGCAGAAGTACTGAGAGCAAAAACATTAATTGAAAATATTCGCAACTTAAAGGCCGGTCAGTTTAGCTTCACTATCATGGATGAAGTATTTAGTGGTACATCGCCAAAAGAAGGTGAAGATGCTGCACTCCGCTATGCTGAACAATTAGGAAATTTTGAAAATAGCATATGCTCAATTGCTACACATTTTGGTAGATTAACAGAACTAGAAAAGAAAACTTCTTCTTATAAAAACTATCAAGTTAAAGTATTTAAAAATGAACTTGGTAAATGGGTCCGCCCATTCAGATTAGAGGAAGGTAAATCAACATTAAATATCGCCATGGAGCTTCTAGAAGCTGAAGGCATTTTTTAATAATTAACATTAACAATTGAGGGGCTTAACGCCCCTCTAATTCTTTTCTTTAATTATTAAAATTAAATTTATTGTTTTTTTTAGTTTCAATTATCTATCATCAAGATAACCAGGCTGCTTTACTGAAATTGTTTAGAATCTTAAATCAATTTTTATAAGGAAACAGTATAGCTAATTTTGCGTTGATTATTATAAAAATCTATTACAACACGGCATACATTTTTTTTCAAAAGAGGCTCAATAACTTCGGGCCATTCGATAAATGCCCAACTATTTTCAAGATATAAAAACTCATCAAAACCTGCCTCTAAAAATTCATCAACTGATTGTATGCGATATAGATCAAAATGATAAAACAGTTGCCCCTGTATATTTTCATATACATTGACGTAATTAAATGTTGGACTCGTAATTGGTTGATGTATATTACATTTTCTGAGTAAATGCCGAATAATAGTTGTTTTACCAGCTCCTAATGGCCCTTCAAAAGTAAATACTTGGCAGTGATTCATAAGATCTTTAAGTTCATTCACTACCTTATCAATGTCTTCTATTTTAATAATGAATTTTTTCATTGAATTACAACTTTTTTAATATAGCCATGACTTTTCGTTCTTTTTTACTCAATGACGATTCTTTTTTAATTACAAATTCATCTTCTTCAGGTTTTTTTATTAATACCTGGCTTGCCTCTTGCATAAGTAAATCTAATTCTTTATTTATTTGTTCTGGATGTAGCTTGTATATTTGTTCATCACTAATAATTGTTTGCTCAGTAGGTTTTTGTACTGCTTGTTCAATATAACTATCAAAAGCTAAAGAATCGATGGAAACAATATCAAATTCATCGGCATAATCAACAAGCTCGCGATCTGAAGAAACAAGAACTAAATCTTTATTTTTATGTGTATATAAATATTCTTTAATTGCATCATCAGCACTTTTATCTCTTCCTGGATAAATTATGATTACTTGTCCAATTTTTTCGCGTGAAGGCATTGCAAAATAACCGCCATCAAAAATAAGAACTACTTTATGTTTTTTTTTACGCGCATATTTATTCAACATCTGAATATAATTACTTTTTTCTTCATCTGAAATATCGCTCTGAAATCGTTGCTTTAGTAAATTATACGCATCTATAACTATTATCATATCAAACTTTTCTAATATTAAAGGAACTAAACCTTAGTTTAAGAAATTAAATAAAAATGTCTAAAGTTCTAAACCATTCCATAAATTCTTTTAGTTTCATTATGATAAAAATAAAAGCAAAAGGAAAAAATGCCCTACAAATCGATTACAGATTTACCCGAAAGCGTCCAAAATAATTTGCCTGAACATGCGCAAGAAATTTATTTAAAAGCTTATAATAATGCATATCAAGAATATCAAGATCCTTCCAAGCGCAGAGATGATGCTTCTTTAGAAGAAACAAGTGCACGAGTAGCGTGGGCCGCCGTAAAAAAAGAATATGAAAAAAATAATAAAGGAAAATGGGTAAAAAAATAACACATTATTTAAATATCCCCTTTCTCATTGCAAATTAACGGAAAAATAGATACATTAAGGAATAAACACGCTTAAAATTAGGATATCCGTATGTCAGAACTTATTGCTATGAGGCAACGTATAAAAGCAGTGGGAACAATCAAAAAAGTCACTCATGCAATGCGATTGATTTCAATGTCTTCTCATAGCCGTTTGAAAACACAAAAAAGTTCACTACAAGAATTTCGCAAAGCTTTATCAGAATTAATTCAATCAATTTTGCATGTATTACCAGAATGGCAGCAACCAATCTTATGGCCACAACAAGAAAATGGTCCTACATTAAATATTATTATTGGATCTCAAAAAGGTCTTTGTGGTAATTTTAATATACATCTATTTCATTTTTTAGAAAAAGAAATTACCCAAACCAATCGACAAGAATTACAAACAATTGTCATTGGCAAAAAAGCGATAGATTATATTGGCAATAAATTTGGCACAACCGTTATGCAATTTGAAGAATTTACGCAAGGAAAAGTGCTCGCTATTGCGCAAAAAATTGTCCATCATATTTGGCATGCAAGAATTCCTTATTCTTCAATTACCATTTATTATAATTTTCCTAAATCTTTTTTTGCGCAAATACCTACGGCGTATCAACTCATTCCTTTTCAAGAACATATCACTAATAATATACAACTCAATGAACCATTCCATTGGGAACAAGATCCTGAAGTCATTTTGGATCAACTTTCTTATTTTCTTTTACAAAGTATTGTCGAAGATATTTTGTTTCAATCACTCATTGCCGAACAAGCATCCAGATTTATTGCAATGGATAGTTCTACCAGGAATGCATCTAATTTACTTGAAGCTATGCGTTTAGATTATAATAAACTGCGGCAAGCAAAAATTACCAGCGAACTTACTGATTTAGTTGCTAGTCTTCAATGATATTTTAGCTCCGAGCGCTTTCAATTTATTTTCCAGGTTTTCATAACCACGTCGCCAATGATGAATGCCAATAATAGTTGTACTCCCTTGCGCAGCCAGCCCTGCTAATACTAACGCACAAGACGCACGAATATCTGAAGCAATAACTGACGTACCATATAATCGTTCAACTCCTCTTATACGAGCTCGATCACCATTAACTTCTATTTGTGCTCCCATTTTTTGTAATTCACGTATATGAAGAAATCGGTTTTCAAATACTGTTTCATGTACAATACTATCACCTTCTGCGAGCGCAAGAGCCGCTATCATAGGCGCTTGCAAATCAGTAGGAAAACCTGGAAATGGCGCCGTTCTAAACGAAACTGCTTTTGGACTAAGCGTAGCTTTTAATCTAATTCCTCTTGGCATTTCACAGGTAATGCTATGGCCCATTTCTGTTAATTTTTCTAAAAAAACCTCTAAATGATTTGCTTGTGCTTCTGGCAAATAAATGTTCCCACCAGTTATTGCGCTCGCAAGCAATAAACCACCCACTTCCAATCGGTCCATCATAACCGTATGATCTATAGGTTTTAATGATGATACTCCTTCAATTTCAATAGTTGCTGGATTTTCGATATGTATATGCGCTCCCATTTTTTTCAGCACCGCAATTAAATCTATTACTTCTGGCTCTAAAGAAGCATTCACAATTATTGTTTTTCCTTTTGTTAATGTTGCTGTCATTAAAATATTTTCAGTCGCACCTACACTCGGATACTCAAGCACAATCTTTGTTGGCACGCATTTTTTAGCAAATGCATGTACATAATCGCCTTCAACTTTTATTTCGATTCCCATTCTTGCAAAATTTTTTAGATGAAAATCGATTGGACGTGGTCCAATTGAACATCCTCCTGGTAATGCGATATCCGCTCTACCAAAACGTACTAAAAGTGGGCCCGCAACTAGAACCGATGCTCGCATTTTTTTCATTAATTCCATATCGACCGTATAACTGTTAATAGAAGAACTATCGACTTGCAAAATATGATTTTCCATATCGAAAAAAACTGTTGCTCCCAAAAACTCTAATACCGAAATCATATGTAATACATCGGTTGATGCTGGCACATTTCTTAATATTGATTTTCCATCGCATAAAATTAACGAAGCCATAATTACCAACACCGCATTTTTTGCACCGGAAATCGCAACTTGCCCTTGTAATTTTAATGACTGCTGCACAATCAATCCAGTGGCTTCATTATCTATTAAATTTAAATCTTCTGCTCTTTTCCATTTTGCCTGATCAGTCGATTTTTTTATTGCTGGAATCATCACTTTCCTCATTTTTACTTATTTATAACATTTACCAAATGTTAATTTTTCTTTACTATAAAAATACATTTTCATTGATTTTTTGTTCATTTGAAGGAACTTAGCAATGTCACATAATAATACGCAAAAAAAAGGAACTTTAGAAGTAATCTGTGGCTCAATGTTTTCAGGAAAATCTGAAGAACTTATTCGCAGATTAAAACGAGCACAGCTCGCAAAAAAAAATGTGCTCGCATTTAAACATAGTTTAGATGATCGCACGTTTATAGAATATGTTGTGTCCCACAATGGTAATAAAATTAAAGCGCTGCCAATAGAAAAAGCTGAAATGATTTTAGAATTAATACCTGCTGATATTGAAGTAATTGGTATTGATGAAATACAATTTTTTGAGCAGAATATCATCAACATCATTTGCAATTTTATTGAACAAGGCAAACGAGTGATTGCAGCTGGTTTAGATTTAGGCTTTAACCGAAAACCTTTTGGTGCTATGCCTTTATTACTTTCTATCGCTGACCATATAACCAAATTAAAAGCAATTTGTATACTTTGTGGTAAAGATGCTCATTTTACGCAACGGTTAGTGAATAATAGACCCGCAAAATTTGAAGACCCAACAATATTGGTTGGTGCACAAGAAGCATATCAAGCACGTTGTCGTGATTGTCATATTATTGATAAACAACCAGAATTTTAATTATGGCTAAACAATCGATTGAATATAATTGTTCTTCTTGTGGCTATAGACCACCTAAATGGATTGGTTGCTGCCCTGAATGCCAAGCATGGGGTAGTATTAGTGAAATTTCACGATCATTAAAATCTAGTAAGCTTGGACGCCTGCAAGAATCATCGCTTACCGTTTTAAAACAAGTTTCTATGAGCAAACATCAACGCATGCTTTCTTTTATCGGTGAATGGGATCGCGTCGTTGGCGGTGGCATTATGCCGAGCTCGTTTATCATTTTAACGGGTGACCCTGGCATAGGAAAATCAACTTTGCTTTTACAAATTGCTAATAACTTAGCCGCACATCATACCGTATTTTATTTTTCTTCTGAAGAATCGTTAGAACAGGTGCGCCAGCGTGCTGAACGGTTAGATTGTCTGCATGAAAATTTATTATGTTCTGATGATGCGCAACTTGAATCAATCATCAATACTTGTGAAGAAAAAAAACCGGATATTATTATTATTGATTCAATACAAAATTGTTATTCAGCAGATTCACAAGTTATTCCAGGCAGCATTGGTCAGTTGCGTGAAGCAGGTTTTAAACTAATGCGTTTGGCAAAAGAACAAAAAATAGCCGTGATCTTAACTGGTCATATCACCAAAGAAGGTACAATCGCCGGACCAAAAATGCTTGAACATATGGTTGATGCAGTTTTTTATTTGCAAGGTGAAGACCGTTGGCAAACACGCGTTCTGCGTTCAGTAAAAAATCGGTTTGGCCCACTTGGTGAATTAGGTTTTTTTGAAATGCAAGAAAATGGATTACAAGAAGTGCCTGATATTAATCAACATTTATTAAGTGAGGCAACTTTTAATCCGGGCTCTATATTAATTAGTTATATTGAAGGCTCACGGCCATTTTTATTAGAGCTACAAGCATTATTAGTGCCTACTAAGTTTGGCATGCCACAACGTATTATTTCCGGCATTGACCCAAAACAAGTAATTTTAATCGCAGCAATTTTAGAAAAATATCTGCAAATTAAATTAAATGCTCATGATATATTTTTCAAAGTGAGTGGCGGATTTAAAATAAAAGATAGTGCGGCAGATTTGGGAATTGCTCTGGCATTGCTTTCTAGTTATTTCCAGCAACCCGTACCAGAAAAATCAATCGCTCTCGGTGAATTAAGTTTAACCGGACGTATCAAGCCCATTAATCAAGTTGGTATTCATATTCGCGAAGCGGAAAAATTTGGCATCCAGCATTTATTACTTGCACAAAATCAAAAATTCGAAAAGACCTCTTGTAATGTAACAAGCTTTAATTCAGTGTATCAGTTGCTTTCGCTTTTTGATGAAAATTCTTAACGATTTATTACCAGCCAGAGATCAATTCTTGCATTGCAGGAGAAATTGTATTTCTTGGTGCAGTCTCTTTTTGGATGGCCATTTTTATTTTTTCAAAAAGAGCTTCTTCCTTTTTCTTAAATGCTTTCCATTCATCTTCACCAACTGCATTGAATGGGATAATCTGAATTCCGCTTTCTGGATTTAATCCACCTTTTTTATCTTGTGTCATAACTAAACAAAACTCAAGCTGATCACTGTTATAGAAGACCCAATCGTCGCTCCAGAAAGATCTTTGCAATATTTGCTCAGGATCAGAACGTAACGTTTTCATAATTAATTCTATATCATTCGTTTCTTTATCATTGATCATTACATGACTCTTTATGGCACCGCTCTGACTTAAATAAACCGATTTAGATAAAATCTCTTTGGGCACCGCAATTAATACCGCAGTACCACTATTGTTATGATTTAAATTTATATAATCAATCTCCAGCTGTTCAATTTCTTGAGAAAATTTTCTATAAATATCCTCGTAGTTATGGAAAGAAAAAATTTCAGCTAATGATAAACTGATACGACCAGCATTATTATCATTAAGGACATAGTCCGCCGTTGAACTTCCTGGATTTGAAGAATTTGCAAAATAGGCATAATTCATAAATAATACATGTTTTCTTACATTTTCACTGAAAGTTTGACCATGTCTTTTAATTATTTTCTGTCTAAATTGCTTTTGCAGAGCAAGACAATCTTGATCATTACATAACGGTTTTGCATGAAGAAACATAAAGTTAGATGTTTTTTGATTATTTTTTATTTCCCATAACTTGGTAAACCATTCTTCTGTCAAGCGATATGCAAACCGTTGGCCATGAAAAAATGTAACATATCCCTCTTGTTCTAATTTATATGCTTTTTTTAATAAATTATTAAGCATATTCCTTAACTCTTTTTTTTCAAGATAAGAATCAATTAAGTGATTTTTGTAATGCTTATACCAAGGAGTATCGGAAAATGCTTCAGGACTCTCATGCACTAACAGATGCTGAAATGTCAGTTGCTTTTGCTCTGCATCCAATAATTTTTTTTCATCTGTACATTGACTTAAATAGGCAAGCAATTTGACTATATTATCAAACTCATTTTCATGTTGCCCTAACTTTTTTATTAACTGATCATACACGCCACATTTATCATATTCTAATTCTCTAAAAAGTTTTGGAGAAACTTTATCCGCATTTTTTATAAAACTTCTTTTTACTTTTTCTGGATGTCTATAACGCAATCCTTTAAAATAAAGAATTATTTCTTTTAAAGTTTTATTATTTATAAGCAAATCACTTTTTTTTAATAAGGGATCAATAAGAATATCTTCTATTTCTGGCTTATTAAAGCAAACCCACCAATAGAGATGTGTCAAGTCATTTTTATTTTTTAGTAGTTGCTCAAAGCAACAATCGATTAATTGAGCCAATTGATCTTTTCGTTCTGGAAAAGTATCAATTAATGTTTTTACTAATTTCAAAGTCTTTTCTGCAATATATTTTTCATTAACTGAGAGAACTTCCAAACAAAATTCTGCAACTTGCTGATTAAATCCAAAAATAGGTTGTTGTAACGCTTCTGAGCTCTTTTTATCAATTAATTTGATAAGTAGTTCTACACCATTTGCATTAGCTAATAACTGATCAATATTTTTTTGTATTAACGGCAACGTACTACCAGAAAACTTTTCATGATTAATATTCATGAAAAAATGATATAATTCATCCGGCCCAATAGCAGTAAAATTTTGATTAATTGCATCAAAAAATATGCTAATTGCTAAATCACTTGTAAGCAATAGTTTTTTTAAAGCGATTGACTTAGATGCTTGCTTAAAAAAATTCACAAACTCTTTTGATTTACAAATATCAACAAAAATATCCAGATCATTAAATAAAGCATTGCACTCTTCATCTGATAATGTATCGGTAATTATCTTTTCCATCAGTTGTTTAATATTTGCAATATGTTGCTGTTTTTTTTGCTCTTGCTGCTTTTGATATTTTTGATAATAATCATGCCCATATACTGCTCCAAAAATTCCGCTTATCAATCCGCCAAAAGTCCAGATCTTCAAGTGCGTACCTGAAAAACTATTTGCCTCTGAATTTTTAAATTCTTTTTCTGATTTATTGTTTTCTTTTTTGCTTGAAAAAGGGCTTAGAGAATATTTTATAGAAAATAAATTAGCCGTTGGCTTATAATAAGAAAAATTGAATTTTTGAGGAGCAAATGATATCAATGTCTTATTATTGAAAAAACTTGAGGGAAGCGTCCGCCACATTGTATGCGTTAAAGAAGAGAACCCAGCAAAAAAAAGAATTAGTAAATACGTTAATTTTTTAACATCCATTTTAAACCATCCATTAAATTTTTTTTCATAATAGAATTATATATCTATATGATATCAAAAGTATTAAATATTGCAATATAAGCAAAAAACAATAGCATCAATGTTTCAATTTGAATATTATACCGGTTAGTTTTGATTAGATATCATATGAATTGTTTTCTTATAGAAACTTTTATTTTGATGGGAGTATAGCCCTCTATCTAAGAGGGCTATACTCCCATCAAAAAACTCTAAAAGATTTACTTGCAAACTACGCTTATTCAGTTTTTAGAAATTCAATAATTTTTTGGTAATGCGATGAATTGCTCATTTTTTTATGAAAAACAATTTACATTGTCTGCATTTCTCGATAAAATTGCATTTCTCTAGTTTTTTAAAAATAGGTTGTAGGTATGAAAAAAATATTTTTTCTCTTAATTATTTCTTCTTTGTTCGCGCATGCAAAAGCAATGGATCCCTTTGATAATTCCAAAAAAAAAGAACTTAGGCAGAAATTGCGATACCTTCAAAGTATTATTATTACGCAAAAAGATAATAACAATGTATTAAAAGAAATAAAGCACCTGGCTATTAATGCACAAAACTGCGGATTCAAGTCTATAGCTACAAAGGCTTATTCAATTCACAAACGCAAAAGAAATCAAAAAGAAAAAAACCAAAAAAAACATCGTAAAATAATATTTGAAGATCTAATGGATATAGAAGAATAATGGCTGGTCCAATTACGCATATTTTACTTGCATTAAAATTATTTAATATTGGTATGCTTGATTCTAATACTGTTGATATAAAACAATTTTTAGTTGGTACAAGTTTCCCAGATATTAGATATTTAGGCGTTATTGAACGGCACAAAACACATCCTGCTAAAATCTCATGGAATGAGATAAAGAATGAACAATCTTCATTTACTGCCGGATTAAAATTTCATGCGCTTATTGATCAAATCCGCGAAGAGTTTATGATTAAGAATAACGCTTATGAGCTTTTTGATAAAAATCCACTACTCAGTCAATGCTTAAAACTTACCGAAGATAAGTTTTTATACAATAAATTAAACGATTGGCAATTGATAGCATCACTATTTGATGATATTTTAAAAGAAGAACTCGCCTTTGATATTACAAAAAAAGATATCGAAAAATGGCATCTCATACTAAAATGGTATTTTTCACAACCAATTAAAGAAGATATATTAGTTCAAGTTTTACAAAAATTTTTACCCTCAATATCTTCAAAAGCAAATCAACTTTCTACGCTCGCTCATAAAATTGAACATAATAAAACTTTTGAGCAACTCACCTATCTCTTTTATGACTCTTTTCAAGATTTATTGAAAAATTATTAAAAACAATTCACCTCAATTATCTTTTGAGATAAATCATTATACAAAAAATCATATTCTCTTATACTAAATTTATATAAAAAATAACAAAAACTTTCAGTTTCATTAGGAATTATTATGAAAACAGGCACTTTTTCTCGACGTCCAATTTTTTGGGTATTGCTATCGAGTATTTTTGTTGGTGGATTACTTTTTGCACTCAAATATTTTTCTGCAGCATTCCCAATCGTAAATATTGATATTCAAATGAGCCGGCCAGAAGCATTAGCTGATGCAAAAAAATTAGCCGAACAATATACTTGGGGCCCAGCTAATTTTGAACAAGCAATTTCTTTTTCAGTTGATGAAGAAACTAAAAACTTTATTGAATTAGAAGGGGGAGGTAAAGAGGTACTTAATAACATTTTAAAAGAAAAATTTTATTCACTTTATACTTGGAATATTCGACATTTTAAGCAATTAGAAACCAATGAAACATTAATTAAATTTACACCTGAAGGAAAAATATACGGCTTTACTGAAAAAATTGCAGAAACTGCTCCAGGAACTGCCCTTTCATCAACAGAAGCACAAAAAATTGCAGAAGCTACTGCGATTAAAGATTGGCATGTTAATTTTGCGCAATATCAATTAGTAGAAAGCTCAGATGAAACAAAACCAAGTGGCAGAATTGATCATACTTTTATTTATGAATACCTTCCTGAAAAAGTCGGCGACGCTCCGTATCGATTACGGCTTGTCATTTCAGGTGATAAACTTACTACTTTTAACTTATTTTTAAAAGTTCCGGAAGCATTTACACGACGTTATCAACAAATGCGTTCTACTAATAATACTATTGCTAATGTTGCCAGCATCATTATGATTCTTTTGTATTTTTTTGGGGGATGCATTCTTGGGCTTTTCTTTCTAATGCGTCGTCGCACAGTTATTTGGTCTCAACCATTTATTTGGTCTTCATTCATTGGCCTTTTATTAACCTTAACCTCTTTGAATCAACTCCCTTCACTTTGGATGACTTATGATACTGCGATTGTAAAAAACACTTTCTACGTAAATTTTTTATTAAGTTT
>JBBDJI010000010.1 GCA_040879965.1 Candidatus Babeliales bacterium
ATTTCACTTCTATTTTTTTGTTTTTTGGGCTCATTTGCGAATTATCCGCTAATCCGCTACTACTCATACGCTCAACGTTAACCGACCACAAATATAGTTCAATTATTTGAACTACCAAACATTAATTTATTTTTCTTAATTTAGCCAAATGAAAAATACATTTCTCATAATATCGCTAATACTTATTGCAGGCTTAACAACCTTGGCATATTTCACCTATGAGAATAACAAGCGTTTAAAGGCTGATATTAGCCATTTAAATAATACGATTGACATAAGGGTAAAGCAAGGTATAAACGACACGCGTATCAAAGTAACAGATAGCTTGCTTAAGAAGTTTGAGAATATCCAACACGACACGATAATAAAAACTAAAATCCGTATAAAACATGAGAAAGTTGTTGATACTATTTATATGCTGCCTGCAAATGAGCAGTTGGAGTATTTCACAAGGGAGCTTAATCGACTCTACAACGATAAGTAATGCTATTCGTTTACTCGCTGATTTTAAAGCCTGCGAAGAATACTCCTCCGAAATCGAAACACGCCTTATTTCAGCACGTGAGTTAATAGGTAGACTTGTTGTTGAGCGAAACGAACTTGTAAGTATTACTGATGAGTTAGACAACGCCCTCAAACAAATGACTATTCGCAAAGAAAAACTTGAACGGAAGCTGAAACGCACGCGGATTATTGGAGTTGTGGGCGTTGTCGGGGGTTTGATTGTTGGTGTTTTACTCGTATTTCTTATTTAGATTCATTATTGATAAGGTTATTTTTAGTCTAATATTATTCATATATGAATAATTGTATTATCTTTGAAGAAATAATTAAAACAAAATATATGAAAAAAGTATTGTATTTACAAGAAGAAAACTACAATTGGAAAAGTTTTGAATATGAAGATATTGAAGATTTAAAGGATGAGTTTATTAAGAAAAATATAAGCATTGGATATGACGCACGCATTGGATATGGCGCACGCATTGGATATGGCGCACGCATTGGATATGACGTAAGCATTGGGAGTGACGCACGCATTGGGAGTGGCGCACGCATCTTAACAAGTTTATACATTAACGGCTCAAAACACCCACTAACATATACTGGAAATAAAAAAGTATCTATTGGCTGTCATAATTACGACATTGATAAATGGTTAGAAAATTTTGAGATAATCGGAAAAAAAGAGGGTTATTCAGATGCTCAAATCAAAGAGTATAAGACGTACTTGGATGGTTTTAAAACGTTTATTAACAATCAAAATGACTAAAAACGAAAAACAAGCAGCCTACAATAAATCAGGTTTATCGCAAACCGATTTAGGCACGTTGTCAGGAACAAATCAAACGGCTGTTCTTAGATGGCTCAGAGTAGACGACACTGATTCATCACTTCGGACATCTTCGACGGTGAAAATAGAGAAATTTATTAACGAGTATAATTTAAAGAGATAGATATGATACAACAAAACAACACAGTCTTATACAAAGGCGTAGAAGTAAGGGTTCTAAAAATTAACCCTGAGTGGAAAGGCAACAGAACTGCTATAATAGACATTAACGGTCAAATGCGTACAGTAGCTTATGCGAGTTTAAAGCCTGCAAAGAATAGGTTTACCCCGAGAAAATCGGACGCCGAAAAACTCAAAGATGTTTTGGTAGAGGTGCAGAGATTGCAGGACGCATACATTCAAGAGGGAGTAGTAACTCAAGGAATGGAAAACCCAACCGATAAGACACTTGTAAGACTTAAGGCTATCAATGAGTTTATAGATGAATTAGAAGCAATATTAACTGGTAAAAAATTGGAGGTATGAGAGAAGATATATGCGTACAACAAAAAATATTAGTAGAAAAAATAGATTGGGAAAGAGAAAATCCGCACCACTCTGAAGAGAAAATATTAAAAGGAAAGATAATAGATAAGTATTTATTTTACACGACTAAAAAAACCCAAGCCCCCAACATTAAAGGAGGTACTGACGTGGTGATTGTTTATCCATCTATAGACTACTATAAAATATTATGGGATAACGGAACGGTGACAGATCATCCTTGTAATGATAGTGAGTTGACATTTACTAAAACCAACTAGCATGAAAGAAATAAAAACAAATATGATGTGGTCATTTATTGTAACGGTTATTTTAATAGGTGTTTGCACTGTTATTCTATCCAACCAAATCCACTCCGAAAACGCCAAGCAAATCAGAATAGATGCGCTGGAGAAAGACAGTATACAGACGCACGAACAACTTAACAACTGCGCTGAATCAAATAAAGAATATCATTTTGAGTAAGAAACCAACCTATCCACCTAATATTTATTAATTTTACACAAAACCAAACAAGATGAAAGAACTAAACGAAGTATTATTTTTAGCTACATATTCAGCTCTATGTATAGGTTTTATTTATACAGTAGCCTACAAATTAGGATTAATTGAATACATATCAGTAAATGGATTTAAAGTATTTAACACCGTGCTTAATTGTAAGGTATGCACCGCTTTTTGGCTCAATATCTTTACCTATATTGGAGTTGGAATATACGACCCATTTTATTTACTTGCTTTTCCAGCATCATTTACAATCACTTATTTAATTTTTTCAAAATGAAGTTAAAAGTAAACGGTTGTGTAATTGAACTATTTGATTCAATTGATGAGGTGTTAATTGATCGTTATAACGCTTTTCAAAGATATTTGATGTTGGATGCTGAATTAGGCTCAACTATTCAGGAGTACGATCAAAAGATGTCAAAAACTATTCAGTTATTATCAAAAGGCTTGTATGTTGAATCGGCACAAGAAATAAAAAACATGAGACTGAATATTTGGAATATTATCCAAGAAAACAATCCATCTCATTATTCATTTGCAATACTTGTGAAGTCGTTTAATGGTAAATCGTGTAAATCATTCAAAAAAGATGACCTAACCGAGCTTATAAAAAAGATGAATGACGCGGGACTTACGCAGGGTAAACTTCAAGAAGCACTTTCTGAAGTAAAAAAAAAGTAGAAACTCAACTTAAAAAATTCTTTCCAGATTTAGGTTTCAATGATGGGGCCGCTAAGAACATTTATAGTGAGAAATTACGTAGGCTAAACGTGCTTGCTGACACAATTCTAAAAGAAAAAAGCGAAAACACTTCGATAATTGATAAAATAGATAGATATTTGTTAGAGCAATTCAAACCAAAAGATACAGAAAGAGAGCAAATAAGCTCGATTAATGATTTTGAGGAGTTTTGTCATAGCTTACAGAAACACACGCCAGGGATTATTGTTAAAAAAATGACCGTACATGAGTTTTATTCATTGATACGGCTTGTTAAAAAGCAAAGTTCTAAAAATGGCGGTAAATCCGATTAAATATAGTGAGTTAGTTGTCGATGACGGCGGTATTCAAAAAGCAATTGAATCAATTGTAAAATTCGAAAAGATTTACATTGACGCGGTAGATGAAATCAAAAAAAGAGCTTCGGAACTAAAAGCTGATGCAGGAAAATTAAGCCCATCTAACGAACAAGATCGTAAAAAGATTGAAGAGCTTACTCAGTCGATGAATAAGCTAAAAAAACAACACGACGCACTTATAAAGACTAAAAAAGTAGCTGGAACCACATCTAAAAAACTAAACGATTTAACTTTCAATGAGCGCAAACAAAGGATAGCTCAAATGGAAGCCACTAAGCGACAAAATAAAGCGCTTAGAGATTTAGTAAAGACTGAAAAAGTACAAGCTGGCTCAATTCAGGAGTTAATAATTAAAACTAATCGATTAAACAAATCTCGTCAAAACTTAGACCTTAGAACAAAACAAGGTCAAAAGGAGTACCAGCGGATGACTAACAAAATCAACGCTAATACTGATTCCCTTAAAAAACATGATGCCGCTATTGGTCGTAGCCATAGAAATGTTGGTAACTACAAAAGTGCTTTACAGTCGGCGAACAATGTAATATCTCAATTTGGTATTGGATTGGGTATAGCTGGAGGTGTTCGATTAATGGGTAACGTTTTAAATGTTGTTCGAGATTTCGATCAAGCTGTAGCAGATTTAGGAGCTATCTCTGGAAAAACAGCGGGTGAATTAAAAGTATTAAACGACCAAGCAAAAGAACTCGGTGCAACAACTCAATTTACAGCATCGGAAGCAACAGCGCTACAAACAGAATTAGCTAAACTTGGATTTAGTATTCCAGAGATTGAGCAATCAACAGCTTCAATACTTGATTTTGCGGCGGCAACGGGGGCCGACCTTCCAAGCGCAGCAAAAGTGGCTGGTTCTGCATTGAGAGCTTTCCAGCTTCCAGCTTCAGAAATGCAAAATGTTGTATCCACTTTAGGTGTTGCAACAACGAAAACGGCATTAGATTTCGGAGCTTTAGAAACGGGTCTTTCAACAGTTGCCCCAGTTGCAAAGGCGTTTGGATTTAGCGTCGAAGATACAACCGCATTACTAGGTCAACTTGCAAATAGTGGATTTGATGCGTCAAGTTCAGCAACGGCAACTAGAAATATACTTTTGAAGCTTGCTGATGCAAATGGTGATTTAGCTAAGCAACTAGGTAGGCCAATCAAAAGCGCTGACGACTTAAGCGCTGGACTTCAAGAGTTACAAGCAAAAGGAATTAATCTTAGTGAAGCGCTAGAGCTTACAGATAAGCGATCGGTTGCAGCATTTCAAACCTTTATTGATGGTTCGGATTCATTAGTTGATTTAAGGGATAGTATAACGGGCGTTAATTCTGAGCTAACCGACATGGCAGAGAAAAGGCTTGACACTGTTAATGGTAAGCTTCAATTATTAAATAGTGCATGGCAAGGTTATATTATAAATCTATCTGAAAGCGCAGACGCCTCTAGTTTTCTTAAAAGTGTTATTGAGTTTTTAGCCAACAATATAGACGTGCTTTTAGGTATGATTCCAAGGATTATAGGCTACTTTGTTTTATGGAGAATTAGAACGCAAGCCGCCGCCGCCGCTAATTTTATATTTAATGGTGGGTTAAGTAAAATGATTAACGGGATACCCGCTATGATTAGAGGGCTAAAGTCTGGAACAACAGCCGTAAAAGGTTTTGGTTCAGCTATGAAAAGAATACCTTTTGTCGCTATAATAGCTGGGTTGACAGAAGTTGTTATGTGGCTATATAGGTCTTCTGATGCCGCTGATGAATCCACGGAAGCGGAAAAGAAAAGAACCGCACAACTCGAGGAAGAAAAGCGGCTTCAAGAAGATATGAATAGGCAACTTGAAAACGCTACAGGTAGATTTGTTTCATTAATTGAGCAACTCAAACAAACAAATAAGCAAAGCGAAGACAGGGAAAGACTGATAAAGCTAATTAATAAAGAATATGGCACAACGCTTCAAAACATTCAAGATGAAGCTAAATTTATGGACCAATTAACTTTGGCGGTTGACAACTATATAAAATCTAAAAAAGAAGAAATTCTATTAAAACAAAATGAAACAGAGATAGGTAAACTATTAGTTGAGCAAATAGAGATTGAGAAAAGCTTAGAAGGTGATAGAGAAGCGGCTTTTAATCGTGGTAAAATGGCTTTAAAAAAGCAGTTAGATATGCGTTTAAAGCTTGGTGGAAGCCAAGAGCAATATGAACACAGCTTAAGACAGTTAGGTGAGGTTATAAATATGGATCACAAATACGCCGAACAAGTGATTGCAAGAGGTCGTAACGAGACAATCACAACGACTAGCCAGATAGCGAGGTTAAAAGAAATCAAAAGATTGTTAGCTATTTTAGCGGGCGAGAATTTAAACCTATTAGAAACAGAAGAGAATTTAACTGAAGAGATGGATGGTTTTGGTGGCTCTACTGATAAAACCACCAATAAGGCTAAAAAATTAAAGTTAGAAATTAAAGAGATAAATAAACTACTTCGAGAGGGGCGCTATTCAGATCCTGAGCTGTTAAAAACTCAAGAGCAAATAAATGAAGAGGAGTTAAAGCAAGAGACAGAAAAAATTGAGCGAGCTTTAATTGAAAGACAAACAGCTATAAATGATGCCGAAAGAGAAGGGATATTAAGCGCTGAAGATGCAGCTAATCAAAGATTAATAGCTGAAATAGACTCTTTGAATACTCGAAAACATATGTACGAGCTTTACGGGGTTGATGTAATTGATATTGAAAACAAGCTTTCAGAAAAGAAATTACAGTTATCAAAAACCCTTATCGAAAAAGAAAACCAATTAAAAGACGAAGCTCTCGCAAGAGACAAACAGCGAATGGAGGAAATGAAACAAGCCATTCAGGAGTTCACAGATTTTGCAGCTAAGCAAGCATTTGAACAACTAAATAAAACCCAAGAAGAGAAAAAAGAAAAGCAAGAAGAGGAAATAGAAGGAACAAAAACGCAAATCGAAAAACAACAAGAACTTGCTGAAGATGGATTAAGTAATTCGCTTGCATTTGAAGAGGCAGCACTTGCCGAACAACAAGCTAGGTTACAAGAAATCGAAAAACAACAACAACGACTTAAAAAACTTGAAGTGCTTTATGATTTAACGAGTTCTTACGCTCAAAGTGGCGCTGATAATCCACTTAGTAAAGCGCTTGCAGATATGGCAAAAATAGAAGGTATTGCAGCGGTGTTTGGTGATGGTGGTGTTGTTGAAGATAAACTACCTAGTAATGGTATATTTAAAGGCGATAGCCATAGGGCTAAATCTGGAGGCATACCGATAAAAGTGGAGGGTCAAGAAGGTATATTTTCAGTTAAAGAAATGATGAACTTTGGTAAAACGAATTTCTACAAATTAAAAGACACTTTAGGTCGTGGTCCAATCGGAGGTGATTTATTTAATTCCGATCAATACGCGTTTGTTTCACAGCCTCAAAAAGAAGTTGTACCGGATAACTCAGAATTGATACATGAGATTAAAAACCTTCGAAAAGACGTGAAAAGCAAGGAAAGTTTAACAGATGTTAAAATTCAGCAAGCACTTGAAAATTATGTCGACATTATCACTACTAAAGTGGAGGGTAATAAGACTACTAGTAAAACTAAAAGAGTGAGAATATAATGGAAAATCAACTAACATTTAAGCTCGACGGTCAAACGGTAACACCTTTTCAAGAATGGGAGGGATTAGAAATAAATATTGATTTTACAGGAGATCAAAACGAATTAGAGGTAAAAATTGATGATGCTACATTTGTAAAAAAAGCAAATGAAATATTAAGGGCTAAGAGAGATAGTGGATTAAGTGGTGGCGTTGGTGTTTTTGAGGGCGTTCCTTTTCAAATTTCAGCGCAAGGAGACAACAACACTATTGACGTATTAGATGGCTACGTTGACTTATCTGACGGCGCTGTATGGAAAGGCTGTGATAGTGTAAAAGCTAAAATTAAAAAAGCGCAAAGCGTGGACTGGCTCTCAGATGTTGCGGGGTCTTTTTCTTTTGCTTCACTTTATGCCGAAGGAATAGTAAAAACTAGTGATTTTATACAGGTTCCATACATTATTAATTATGTTCCAGATAATGCAGAAGTTATAACAATTATTATTAGTGGTTATTTGATGGTTAAAGAGACTGTGGAGGCTGTTAAGCGACTAGTAGAGCTTATTTCATGGACAATTAATGCCGCTACTCCAAATGTTGGGGCTGGTGTTACGCTTGATATTGGTGACGTTATTCAAACAATTCTAACGGTGCTTATGAATATAGCAATCATTATCTTAATGGTTGTTGCTGTAATTGAATTATCAAAACAACTTTTAGAACAATATTTTCCTAGAAAACGTTTTCATTTAGGGATGACTTTAAAAAGGATGTTTGAGGTGTTTTGTCAAAAACTTGATCTTACATTTGAATCCACTATTATGGATGGGTTTTGGGGCTCGGCTGTGTATTTACCTCAAAAAGATGTGATAGGAGGTGAAGAGTTTGAGCTTGGTGTTCCAACTAATGGAGAAGCTGTTTATAGGGGCGATGGGTTTATATCGGTAATGAAAGAGATGTTCAATGCTGATTATAAAATAAAAGACGGTGTTTTTAGGTTTGACCAATCAAGTTATTGGCAAAATATATCGACTTATACTTTACCTAACACCTACCAAAATCAAGAAGATTTAAGAAATGACTACACTTTGAACACAAGTGAATTAAAATCTAACTATTTTATCACTTATGCAACCGATCAAAACGATCAAAACACACTTAGAAATTACAAAGGTATCAATTATCAAGCGGTTACTGATGCTATAACTATTGATAATAAAAAGTATAAAAACATTAAAGGGCTTGAAGAAATAAGACTACCATTTTCTTTAGGTGTTGAAAAGCAAGGGCTAGAACCTTTTGAAAAAGCGCTAAAAAGTGCTGCTAAAATAATAGATAAAGTGACGGGTATTTTTGGAGCTGGCACAGCTTACGCATCTAAAATAGAGGATAGAAAAGGCTCTTTACTTATGTCTTCTCATTACATTGGAACGCCTCGACTAATTGCTATGCAAGGTTCAAAATTAGCACAAAATCAAAGATCGATACTTGCAGCTAAAAAACTTTGGGAGTTTCATAAATCAAAATCATTTGTACCTATAGATGGTGTTCATAATCAGTATTTGCTATTTAACGAACACAAAGTTCCTTTTTGCTTAAATAATTTAGTAAATTTGCTAGACAACAACTTCTTTAAAACAAGTGATTCTAAAGAAGGTAAGATAGAAACAATTAAATGGGCTATACGTAAAAATACAGCCACTTTTGACTATAGAGTAAATGAAATTTATACAGATAATTTAAAAATAAGTTACAATGAAGGAGGCGTATAAATCAATAGAATCATTATTCGGAATAGTTGACGACTTGTCGGGTGTTGCTGATGAGAAATTAACACAGCTTTACGGACATTTAGATAAGACTATGAATGATACCAAGTCCAAAATGACAAAAGAGCAAAGAGATAAAATTCAGGACCACAATCAAAGATTTAACATTGCTAAAGAAGAGATTTCAAAAGGAAACTCAAAACCGATGAATGATTTCATAGCAAGCATTAAAAAAGAAGTGTAATATGCCGTTAATACTACAAAAAAAGGAGTTTTCAAATCTTTGGTCTTCGCAAAAGACAGATACGTTAGTTGCTAACGTTGCTCAGTATGTTCAAGTAGATTATACTTTTGAAGCTAGCGTAACCTTTACTAGTAATGCCACAAATAAGATTCAAATATCAAACGGCGACACTTTAACGCGAACACAAGGCTCTTGGATAGATGACGGCTTCGGGGTTGGTATGTACGTCTTATTCTTAGCTGAAATATTTAACGGCACAGTAACAGATAATTATAGCGTAACGCTACAAATAATTCAAATAACAAATAATACGGTAATTCTTAGGACTAATACAGGGTTAAATCCTGATATTAAACCTGGTTTTTATCCAACAGAACCATTTGAGCCTGGAGCTAAATACGCAACGTTCGCATCTTTAATTTATCAAGGAGCTTTTGAAGGCGCTGAGTTTAAGTTTAACCTTATTCCAAACACCGAAATACAAGGGGGTTCTATTAACTCTATAATAGACGGTACAGCGCAAGTTTACCGAACTTCATGGAGTGATATAACGACACTAAATCAATCTTTTACTAAATTATACAACAAGTCTGGATCAAATGAAATAGACACTTATCCAAAAGTAAAATATATAGAGAAAAATACCGACGATCAAATAATACTAGTTGTTACTCATATATTTGAGGTTTGGGGGTTATTTGAAAACTCACAAGACTTAGAGCTTGGAAACATTACTTCTCCTGAGTGGTTTGAGAATCAAGAAAGTTTAACGGATTGGATTGAAATGAAGGTTTTTCCCGACTACAATGATCAAAATGTAGGGGTAAAATTAGATGCAAATGCGGCGGCTCAACTTGGAAACGTTGGGTATTTAAACGAGAATTACAATGGATTACCTTCTCCTTACTCATTTGACGATCTTCTTTATGACACACAAGGGCAAACAGTACAAGCTATAAATTCTTGCGGAGACACTTCTTTTATCTATAAAATAAACCATCCACAAGGCGGCGACACAGATGTAAAGTTTAAGATTCACTTTTTTTATTTGCCAAATGACGCTAATGAGTATGAGAATGTAGCAGATTTCAACAACTTTGACAATCTACTTCATAGTTGTAGAAATAGCGGCGCATTATTAAGCGTTGGTGGTAATAGCGGTATTATTCAAGGTAAAGAAAATAAAGACGGTGCTAGAATGGATATGGGGGATGTAATTATTTTTAGTCAGCCTGGTTACTTCTCAATAGTTGGTACATGGATGCCAAACGCTGCTTTTCGTGAGTATATGAAAAACAGACAAGATGGGGATAAAAGATACATGGTAATGATTGCCACTAGTAACCCAGGTCTAGATACTAAATTCACAACATTATCAAATGTAGTTTGTGATATTAATGAGTTTATTTGCATTGAAGAAGGTGCTGGGCCATATAGAGTTGAAAATATATTTTATGAACACCCATTTAATATTAATTCAACACCTTCAAATCCTTTAGTTTCTTATGTAGAAGATATTATTCGGTCTAAAAATATCATAAGAGTTGCCTACGAGAGTGAGTTTTTAAACCAATTAACGATTAAATTAGAAGTTGTTAACAATGTTACTCAAGATAGATTTGAAGTTGATTCATATGTGATAAACACAAGCGATCAAAATCTTTACCCTGTGATTAATGGTGTTCAACAAATAAATGTTGATAAAACAAGAGGGTTTCAACTGAAAATAGGAAGCGAAGAGAATTTTGTTAAGATAAGTAGATATTTAGGAGGTGACACACCAACTTTAAGCGCGTATAATTTAGAGTTTGCTTTTGCTGTTCGTTGGGAGGATTACATTCAGAACTTAAGCGTTTCAAATGATTTCTTTGACACAAACGAACTAAACAACGGTAAAAATCAAGATTTAGCTCCAAAAGATTTGCTTGCTGATTGGTCTGTAAATTACGTTGTATATTCAGACGTTACAGTTGATGGAGAAGATTTAACGTATAGAAATGAATTTCCATTTGAAGTAAAAGATTACGATTATGATGCTGCTGTTTGGGAAAACTCAATAAAACATTACAATCCAACTGGTCAAGATTTAGCAATTGACACTACAAGTAACGCTATTTTAAATGATGACTACACCGAAATAAACGGTATACATAAGAACTTAACAGGATCAGTTGATGCAGCAGATCATGTTGGCGAAATAAGATTAGAGGCTTACCAAGAAGGTAGTTTGTTTGGAATATACAGAATAAGCACTTTACGCCCTCATATGGATTCAAATCCTTTAGTTCCTTTGGTTGGTGAAACATTAGCGACAATAGTTAATGATGGGGTTGATAAGTTGGTGGTGAAATGTAGAATAGATTTTAATAGGTTGCCCGCAAATTTACAATATAAAGTATCTTCAAGAGTTTGGTGTAAAGATGTGCCCACAGGTGGAGATGGTGGATATACAGAAGGGTATACAGAAGCGTATTCAAAACAGTATGGTTAATAATAATTAAAAAATAAAATAAAATGAGTATTTCAAGTTTAAAAGCAAGTATAGCAAGTGTTCTGACAAATTCAGCAGCAGATAATTCATTAACTCCAGAGGTTAATAAAGGGTTGTTATTTGATATTATTGATGAGTTCGTACAAAGTGATGGAGAGGTTGTTTATAAAGCACAATTAACGCAAAGCGGAACGGATGCCCCCGTAATAAATGAGTATGTGAACACTGGGTTAACTATAACGGCGGGGTACAATGATATAGGATCATTCTTTTTAAGTGGTTTTAGTGATTTAGATACTGGTAAATGGGAAATTGAATTTTCAAAAGCTGTTGCTCCGGGGGATTCTGTTGATGTTTTTTGTGGCTCAAAATCGACTATTAATTTAACCACTAGGTCTGCGGGTTCAAACGCTAATGGGGTGTTAAGAGGTAGTACATCAACGCCAGCCTACTACAACGTAATAACAGTTAAAAAATACGCATAATGGTTGATAAAAGGTATTTCTACATAAACAGGTTTTACAACACCGTTGTTGCCGCTCCTAGTGATTATATGGTGCGAATGGAGTTGATAACTCTTAAAATTGAAAATGTTACTGTTTTAACATCAGATTTTTCAAGCGAAATTGTTCCTACTTATCAATCGGGTACAAATTTAGATTTTGCTGAAACATTGACAACAACGGATGCCGCTGGAAATACCACTATTGACAACGTTAGCGCTAGTGGTCTTATAAACTCATATAATCCACTTACTCAAATGATGGGTCTTGAATTTACCGACTATACGGGTGTTCAAAGAGGGTCTGCTGTTGGTACATTAACAGGCTCAAACTATGGAATACTCGACAATATAGGTATTGGAATAGATAGAGCCGAAACTTGGACGGATATAGGTGTTCAACAAGGATGGTCGGGAAACACTCCTAGATGTCCGTTCTTTATGGAAATTGACTTTGAGAAAGATTTTGAAATGATTATTCAAGTTGATCATTATGTTAGCGGGGATACAGGAACAAATAATCGAAGATATCACAGATATGTTTTAGATTCTAGCAAATGCTCTTTTCTTTATGAGTCTTATAAACTAGAAGAGTCTGAAGGTCTTACAGGATCAGTTAGCAAAACTGATGTTCAAAATCACACAAATCAAGCTTTTTTAAGTAAAATTCCAGAACAAGGGCATGGAGAGGTTACTTGTTTAGCTCCTGCTGGATGCACGGGAACACTTACAAAAAGACTTGGAACTATTATAAAACCATTTACTCCACAATTAGGGGATGATAGAGGTTTTGAATCATGCTGCTTTGAGAATTACGCATTTGCTGATAGTTCATCTACTGAGAAGAGAAGAAATGACTTTAAGTCTCATTTATTTAAAAGAGTGCTACCATCCGACACTATGGAATTAACACTTGAAAAAGATGGTGGAGGTTCTGGAAATGAATTTGCTTTAGACAATAATACCTATGGCGAGCTCTTTGATTTCGGAAGTATTACTGACCGTCCTGACTATTTCGGTTATAAATTGGAGTGGCGAAAAGTATTGATTGCACACGGTGGAGGTCAATATCGAATAAAACTTGATTATACAACACTTGGGGATACTGTAACTAATTATACAAGTACATTTAAGTTAATGGAGTTTGACCCAATACTTGCCGATAAAACAGCGAGAATCGACACGGTAATGAACTCGTATTTGAAATTTAATGATATGGACTACAAAGATCTTAATTGGGAAAATTCAATACGTTTTAACGGATTCTTTGGACGCAGAAGAACAACGCAAGAAAATGAAGAGCTTACTTACTCGGGTAGTGATAAAGTAGAAGGTATTACAAGTGAGCAAATACAAAGCTATTCATGTCAAGTGTTATTAGCCCCTGACTGTATCACAAATGAGATTATTAACTATCATTTATTTGCCGATGAAATGTTTGCCTACGATTACAATGGCAATAATCATAGTTATGAAGACTACAATGGTTTACCAATTCGATTAGAAGAAATTGAGGATCCCGACCAGTATGCAACAACAAGAGATGAGACATTAAATATTCGATTTACAGATAGGTTTAGAAATCGAAGAAAATCAAACTGCTAAATGAAGGTAATTATTGGAATAGCGACGATGAGTAGTCGAAAAAACTACTTAGAGAAAACGCTTAAGTCTTTGCGAGGTCAAGTAGAAGATATGGAAATTCACGTTTATAACAACGATGAAAACGGTATTAACTATACTGATAATGCCAAGTTTTTGCCATTAAAAAGCCTTAAAAAAGATGTTTATTTCTTTTCTTGTGATGATGATATTATTTATCCACCAACTTACATTAAAGACACTATAAAAGCAATTGAAAAACACAAATGTATAGTTACATATCATGGGCGTATTTTAATTGGAATTAACCGACTTTATTATAGTGGTCATACTGTTTTTAGTTGTTTAGGTAAAACAAATTCAGATGTTGAAATTGACGTTGCTGGTACAGGGGTTTGTGCTTTTCGAACAGATTATTTTCATCCTAAAAACTTGCATGAATCGAAGTATCAAAAAATGAGTGACCTTATATTTTCATGGTACGCTAAATCTGAGGGTAAAAAAATAGTTTGTTTAAAGCATGGTTACGGCTACATTAAAGATCAAGTTGTACCACTACACAATACTATTCACGGTACAGAAAGTAAAAAAGCTATTATTCAAGGAGAAATTGCAAACCTAATTTTTAAAATGAAATGAAAGCGGTTGTTTTTTCTTCTCCAGGACGCGAGCAAATGCTTGAAAATCTAATTAACGAACTTAACGGTATAGATGTTTTTACAATTGATAGTAAAGAAACGTTTGGAAAAGAAAAGTTTTGGATGCGTTGGGAAATTGCACGACAATATTTGCTGTCAACAAATGAAGATAATTATTTGATTTTACCAGACGATGTACATAATCTAAACCTAGATGTAATTAAAAAGGTGTCTGAGAGATTCACAGATGCGCCATTTGCTTGCTCTATCATATATGATGGTAGAAATAGTTGTTGGGGCGCTCAAAAACGCTTAAACAACACCTTTAAAATAGATGACATTAATTTTACTGATTTTGGTTTTTTTGATTGTGGTGGTTTGACCAACAGAAGAACATTAGAACAAATCGTTGTTAAAAAGCCACATGAAGGCTATTTTGACCGTCCAAATAAAAGTAGTGGCGTTGGTATGCAATTGACATCTCAAATGAGAAGAAAGCGAATACCTATGTATTTGCCGAGTAAATCACTGTGTTATCATGGAAATCATGAGAGCGTTATGCACCCAATTGAGAGAAAAATTCATCCATTAATAAGTAAATAAATGAAAGTAGATGTAACGGTTGGTATACCTTTGTATAATATGGGTCAAATTGCAACGCTTGCTTTGGAGGGGCTTTGTAAGCAAAAAACAACGTGTAAATGGGAATTAATTGTTTGTGAAGAGCAAACAGAAAATATGCTATCTCAAAAGGTGCTAGAAACCTATGAAAAAAGACTGAAAAAAGCGGGCTGTGTAAAGATTATTTATGCACCTTTAAAAGAATGGATTCCATTAGCTAAAAAATGGACTTTGATAGCTGAAAATAGTAGTGATAGTAAGTGTTTTATTTTGCAAGCTGGCGATTGTTTGCCTCATTCAAAAAGGATTCAACAATCTTTTAATAAAATTAACAAAGGTTACGATTATTACGATGAAAATAGGGGCTATTGGTACTCGTTTAGGCTCGACAAAACGATTCTTTGGAAACCAAACGAACGGTATTATTTGCACCCTTGTAGGTTAAACATGGCTTGGAAAACTGAACTATTTAAACAACTACCTTTGAGTAATGTTAAGAAAAATGTAGATGGTTTTATTTATAACTCACTATTGAAAATTAAAAAAGATCTGAAAAAATACACTAATAACACGTTGTATATTGACGGTGTTGATACTGATGGATATAATTGTATATCTTCTCGAGATAGGTTCTTTAAAACCGTTCCAAATATGCTATTTCAAGACCCTAAATTAGATGTTTGTACACTTATTCCAATACTAAACGATTATAAAAATAAACAGTTAAACACTCGGATAAAAGATATTGTAGCATAATTTTACTATATTTGCCTTGTATCTTCATATATTTGTTGGATTATTTGTTTAATTAGTAGTGAAAAAAGCTCGTCTTAATGGCGGGCTTTTTTTATTTAGACTAATTCTAAATTAATCTTTTTTATTAATTATTAGTTATAAATAGTTATATTTGTTGAAATATTAATAATAAAAACAAATATGAATCTACAAGAACAATTAGAAGAATTACTTTTTGAAAACGATTTCAGAAATATTAAGGTTGTTGAATTTGAAAGCGGTGGATTATTGTACAACTGTACATTCTTAGTACCACAAAACAAGCAAGTAACAGAAAAAAGTATGCAAAGATTACTCAATCAATTAGATTTGGAGGTTGTCGAGCTTATACATGGAACAAAAGCGGCTTATTTGCAGGTTTGTGTTAAGGATGGTTTGAATGATTAGTTTTGAGTTTGATTAAACTTTTCTAAAACAACCAATTATTAAATAAAAAGCGTTATATTTGCTTTATCATATTCGTGGGGAATATCAGAAAAAACTTTATTAGAATCCTTTACTTTGTTAGCACCCCACGGCTAACAGGTAAGGGATTCGCTTTTTAAAAAATTTGCATTTTATGAACTCAGACCCAGCAGTACTATTCTTTATAGGTGATTGGTTAAAAAGTACAGCCGAAATGGACGCAGACGTTCGGGGCTGGTATCTAAACTTATTGCTTCACAATTTCGATAAAGAAGATCTTCCAAACGACATTGAAAAATTAGCCACTTTAGCAAATGTTAAATTTTCTGAGTACAAAAGATTTGAACAAGTGTTCGAACAAGTGTTCAAACAAAAATTTGAACAAAAAGAAAATGGTCGTTTAACAAATCCAAAAATGGAAAACATTTTAAGGTCTCGAGAATCTTTTAAAAACAAAAGATCAACAGCTGGAAAAGTTTCTTATGTGATGCGCTACATGGCTAAACACCACACAAAAGAGTACAAAAACAATAATCTTAGAGATTTTGTAAAAGACAATTTTGATTACTCTATTGACTTAAAAAATGAACAAGTGTTTAAACACATGTTCAAACACTTGTTTGAACTATATAGAAATGAAAATGAAAATGAAGATAGAAGTATAAATTTAGATAAAAGTAAAAAGAAGTTAGTATTTAATTTTAAACAATCTTTAATCGATTTAGGAGTGAATGAAGAAATTGCTATCGACTGGATGAAAGTCAGAAAAGCAAAGAATGCTGTAAACACCAAAACATCATTTACAAGAATAAAAAACCAAATTGAAAAATCAGGAAGAGACCCAAACGAATGTATAGCTTTAGCAGTAGCAAAAGACTGGAAAGGATTTGAAGCTGAATGGATGAATAATTTAACTAAAAACAATAACGATGGAATTAGCAAAAACGAACAAAGACTTAACCAACTTAGAGACCTCTAAAAGCAAAGTAATAAAAGCGTTTAACGAGGTAAAAATATTTAATACTGAAAACGATGAGTTACTAAAAAGCACATTGAAATATATTTTTGTCATGGTTGGGCTTCAAAATATTCCGAGCCGTGAAGAATTTCATGTTTTAGTTACTTATATTAAAGATAATTATTCAAGTTATTCAGTAAGTGAGATAAAAATAGCGTTTGAGTTAGCTTTGAAAGGCGAATTTGAAGCCGAAACAAATCACTTTGGTTATTTTTCATGTAAATACTTATCGGAAATTTTAAGAGCATACATTGAATACCGTATGCGAATAGCAAAAGAGTACATGATTGAGCAACAACGACAAAAAGATTTAGAGGAACAGAATAAAACACCAAATCCAGAGAAAGTAAGGAAATTAAAAAGTGAATTTTTTGATCAAACTTTAGCTCCATTTTTTGATAATTACAAAAAAGAAAAAAAACTATATTTTGGATTAGTTCCTGTTCGAATTATTTATGAATCATTGAAAGAATTTAATTACATTGATTTATCGGTAGACGAACAAAATAATATAAAAAAAGAAGCTGGAAACGAAGTAAATGATAAGCATAGAATTTGCGAAATGACTAGACAAAAGAAAACGAAAAAAGAAGTTTGGTTTGAATTGTGCCAGGAGAAAGCAATAAGATTGTCTTTTGATAAATTGATTAGTCAAGAAATCCCTTTTGAATTCGCTAAGTAATGTTAGGAGTTGGAAGTGATGCAAAAAGTTATAGGAAATGAAAGAAATCAGAGTAATAAAAGACTTTTACCTTTGGAAGGATAGCGGTAAAATAGATGTGAAAAGAACTGTCTATTGTATTAAACCTGACGGACAACCGACGTTTAAAGAAACGTTTATTCATGTTGAAGATGGTGCTAAAAAGCTATTTGAAGCATTGAAAAAACACTATCCAGATGCTAAAGTTCGTTATGCTGACAAGACAACGGATCCGAAAAACATTCACAAATACAAGGTTATGAGTGAAGATATTGTAAACAGTTTAAATAATTAAAAATAGAGGGATGAAAAAACAATCAAAAAAAATGAGTGCAGTTGAAAGCATTACAAATGTAGCTGTAGGGCTTTTGGTTTCGTTTTGCATACAGTTAGTAATTTATCCAGCACTTGAAATAGAAGTAAGTGTTAATCAAAATATATTAATTACAATAGTGTTTTTTATAGCCTCATTTGTTCGCGGTTATTTATTAAGAAGGTTTTTTAACAAATTAAAATGAAAACAATCTACCTAGTAAAACAACCTGGAGGAACATTCATCCCAGCAATGGACACCGATAAAGAAATCGTCGATC
>JBBDJI010000011.1:0-83689 GCA_040879965.1 Candidatus Babeliales bacterium
CATTATTATGGAAAAGTGCATCCAATTTTTCAAAATTCTTATGCGTAATAAAAAACAATCCTATAAAAACAACTTTGGCATTAACTCTACCAATTATTGGTGCAATTTCTTATTGGTATTGGCGTAAGTAAAAAATTAGCGTATTTATATTGTGATTTTTCTATAAGATCTATTTCTGTGGGTATTTTTTTAGCTAATACATGTATTTTTATTAAAAATGACAAGAAAACCCCGTTAGGCTTTTAAGCCCGGGGATGAATTGTCATCGCTAAAGTGGAGCGAGCGAAAAAACATAGTTTTTGAGCGCGAATCTCAAGCTTATGCTATAATATGATATACTAAAAAAGTATGAAAAAAATATTGGCATGGGGCACATACAAAGCATAGGAACATGTATCACATAGTTTGGTTACCAAAATATAGAAAAAAAGTGTTAGAGGGAAAAGTTAAAACTAGATTGGAAAAGCTATTGCGCGAATGTGCAGAGATAAATGACTGGGCAATTCAAGAACTAAACATACAAATAGATCATGTTCATCTTGTGATACAATTACCGCCAAGCATAAGTGTGAGTAAAGCGGTAAATTTGTTAAAAGGAATATCTAGCAAAATGATTAGAGCAGAATTACCGGAAATTAAGAAATTTTTGTGGGGAACTGATTTTTGGTCCGAAGGCTATTTTTCCGAAACTGTTGGATATTGCTCTGAAGAAGCAATATTAAAATATGTAAGAAATCAATAAAACTTTCGTCTTGTGCTTCGAATTCCACGGCCTTTAGGCCGTGTGTGGTTTAATATACAATAAAAAATATGAGCACATAAAGCGAGAATATTTTTAGTAGTCCAGTTACGAAAAGCTAATCTAATTTTAAGATTTTTAAGCGCAAATTTTTATCTTTTTTTATAAGTACCTTTCATAATTATAAAAAAACTCGATTGATTTTTTTTAATTTCGTATTGTAGAAACATAAACATATAAAAGTAAAAAAAGTTAGAGTTATTACATGAAAAAAATATTTTTTTTATTGTTTTTTTATTTAGCGATAAATTATGGCAAAGAAGAAGATGTAGTAAAGTATATAGAAAAAGGGAATCTTTCTTTGCCCACATCCCAGCAATTGGGCCCCTTATTTAGCTTTGGTCAGAATGTTATTGATAAGGGAGATTTTCAGGTATATGCCTATGATTATTTTACAAAGGGAAATAACAAAAAATCTAATGAATTGTTTCCGTATCCTTTATATGGAATTCGTGATGATCTTTCAATATTTTTAAGTATACCAGCAGCAAAATTTAAAGAGAATAATCAGCAGACATTTGGGCTTGAAGATATGTTTATTCAAGCAGAATATGCTTATTATAACAAAGATACGTCTACGTATGGTAATCAGGCAACAGCAATTGGTGCTTTATTTTTTCCTACAGGAATTTCTGATAAAAACCCTTCTACGGGTTATGGATCGGTAAGTTTTTTTTTAGGAGGTACGTATAGTCATCTTGCAATAGATTGGTATTATTTTTTCTCACCAGGTGTATTTTTAACCACAAAACGTAAAGGTATTAAATTTGGCAATCAATTTTTTTATCAGGCGGGCATTGGAAAAAATATTGCCTATCGATCCAAAAAGTGGTTATTGACTTGGATGGTAGAATTTAATGGAATGTATAGTCAGCCAGATAAAATAAATAATAGCAAAGATCCGAATTCAGGTGGCAACATTGTATACATAGGCCCATCTTTATTTTTTTCAACACAACGTTTAATTTTGCAAGTTGGAATTGGGGTGCCTATTACGCAACATTTATTTGGAAATCAAAATAAAAATCATTTTATAGTTGCTGGTGGAATTGCCTGGAAATTTAATTAGCTATTAATTACCTATTTCTTGTTTAGATTTTTTCAAAAAATGAATTATTATATATAACCGTAAAATTATCCAAATAGTTGAAAATATGCTTATCATTTGTGCAATGCAATACATGATAAAGCTGATGTTGTTAATTTGATTAAAAAGGATTTTTGCTTTAGGAAGAATATAAGTTTTGTCCCATACTGATTTAGCTACTGGATAAGTGCCAGTTACTTTAAAAAGCAGTTTAAATGGCTTAAAAATCACTGGACCTTTTGGTATATCATAGGTAAGCAAAGTAAGTTTATATCCAAAATATGAACCAAATATAAGAATAAAAAACAAAAAAATAATAGTAGTTACTAAAACAATACGCACATTAAGGGTCCATAACAAAGTACTTATTCGTTTAAAAAAAGTACGAATACTATTTGCATAGAAAATAAAACATATAAAAATCCCGCTCATTAATATTATGAGATTTATATAATGGATTAATTGTTGCATATCTGTGTAAACGTAAATCTGTAAATTGGCCGGTTTTGCTTGTTGCTCTAAATAGTTTTTTATGAGCGTAAAAATAAAAGTATATAAAGTTGGTAATGCATTAATAAAACTAAAACCTAAAATATAAGCGATGCAAAATAAAGCAAAATAAAATATTCCATAACTTAATCGAATTTTTTCATGATATAGATCAGTTATTAATGATTTTAGATTTAAAAAATACATACCTATCCTCAAATTTTTATATTTTATTTTAGTATGACTCAAATAGAATGAATTAGTGGAGCTTTTAATATAATATTGAGAAAATTTGTATAATTTTTAATTAAATTGCTAAAAAAGATAGCTTTAAGCGATAAAAAAAGCTTAAAGCTATAAAATTACTGATAAATAAATTAAAAATTATTTTTGTAAAAGAAATTCAAAAACAAGTTGGCTCCATGATTCCATATTATTAAAATATGGATGCATTTCATTAAGCGTTAATAATTGGCCATTTTTTAGTTCAGATTTGATGCTAATTTTTTCAGAATTACCATGCAACAAAAATACAAAACCAATGTGTACTTGCCCAACTTCATTTGAATCGTCATTTAAAATACCAAGTGGTTCAATTTTAAAAGAACTTTGATAGTTTACTTCTTCATGAAATTCTCGTTTTGCCCAGTCAAATATAGAATCGGTTGCCATATCTTCTTTTCTGATATGTCCACCAATGCCCAAAGAAAATTTATTTTGCAAACGTTGTTCTGTTGCTTTTGCCGCACGTTGCATTAAAAAATAACGATTTTCATACTCAAAAACTAAGTAAGGAATAATTTGTTTATATTGAGGATCTTTTTCCATTAAAGAACGGCTCAAAAATTCTTTTTTATCTTGAATAAGGGTTAGATAATTATCGAAATTAACTTTTTTTAAACCGGACCATGCTAACTCGTTATCAAACAGTTCTGATCGTTTTACAACAAGAATTTCTTCGTCATGTTTTTGTGATATTGGATTTACCTGTTTGATAGTAGTTGTCATATTTTTCCTTCAAAAATTATTGTTTCTTTTTAGTGTAATGATTTAAGAATGTGATGCAAGTTTCAGGGCGATTGTACATTAATTACTTGCAAGTATTTTTCATATAAGGTTTTTGAATCAGTAATAAGGCTGCCATTAGTAATTTTATTAGATAGGCCTAAAATTACTTTTTTTGGTTTAATTAATGTCAAATATTTTTCTTTTAATTCATCATGAACAAATTGAGATGCCCATTTTCTCCCAATAATTGCTTCTTTTAAATAATGAACAAAATTAAAAAAAGTATCTTTTAATGCCAAGCATACTGAATTCAAGGAACATTCGAATTCATAAGGCTCATGGAGTTGATAATAATTATTCCTAAAAGAGCTAGAAGAGTAATCTTTATTTATTGATACATTTTCTAGTTTATATGAGGGAATGGCTTTTACAAAACCAGTTTTACATAAGGTTTGATGACCAGTGTTATCACTGATAATGCAAGGAATGCCGAGTGCAAGCGCTTCCCGTGGAGGGATTGAAAACCCTTCACCACGAGAAACTGAAACAAAGCAATCTAATGATGCCATAAATTCTATATATTCAATCCAAGTGAAGGTTCTATCAATTAATTCTACGTTAGTTAATTTTAATTGATCAATACGCTCTTTTAATCGTTTGGCATATTCAAATCCACTTCGTCCATGAATTTTCAATTTTACATCAGGAGAATTACCAAATGTTTTTTCAAAAGCTTCTAGTAGAAGTAATTGATTTTTACGGTCTGAAAGCATGCCACTTGTACCGAAAATAAAAGGAAAGTTCGCCTGTGTTTTTGCAGGAATTTCCAAAAATGGTTCCAAATAAAGACTGAGTGGAAGTACAAAAATAGGAATAATAACTCCTGAATTTTTGTATACATCAACTAAAAATTCATCTGGTACTATTGCGGCGTCAAAATAAGAATTAAGGATTTCAACCCATTCTGACGGTAATTGTGTTTTCTCATACATTGTATAAGCAATTTTTATAGAACTTGGAGTATGTTCCAGTACACTGGGAAAATAATCAAGAGTGTCTTCAAAAATCATTATTTGACCAAAAACGTGAGAAGGATTTTTTATAATTGATTTTATGGAACTTGGTACATCTTCAATATTTATAGTATTGCGGGAAGACATAAAATTAATTTCGATATCATTTTTTAAGCATTCCATAATACTTATTGATTGCCTGCCAATGCCATCAGGAAAGCAAATAGGCCCCACGACAGTTAAATATGGAGCAGGCAGTATTTGATTAAAAACAAAAAATAAAAAAATAAAAAAATTTAACTTCATGCTATACCTTTTTTTAGAGGTAAAAACCTTTTATATTTTTGATAAAGTTCTCGGCAAGAGGTAATTAAACAATCTTTTGTAATATAATTTTCAGTGCCAAAAATTACTTTTTTAGGTTTTATTAATGAAAGATAATAAGGACGTAATTTATTATAAAGATATCGTTTAACCCATTTTTTTCCTCGAGCAGCTTTCTCTAGATATATTTTATAATTTTCGTATACATCAATAAAAGCTTGTGCAGCATCATTAATAGTACAATTAAAATCAAAGCCAATTGATTGATTTAAATGAGAATAAAAAGCAGGTTGAACAATTGGGCAATCCACCGCATATACTAAATCTGTGTTGCAAATTGTTTTGTGGGCAGTATTATTTGAAAGTATGCATGGAATGCCAAGCGCTAATGCTTCACGAGGTGTAATTGAAAATCCTTCTCCTTTAGAAAGTGAAACATAACAATCTATACTTTCCATAAATGCAACATATTTTTTCCAGCTAAAACATTCTTCAATAATTTCTACATTCGTAATTGCTAATTGCTGAACACGGTATTTTAATTGTTGTGCGATTTCACTACCACTTCTGCCATGAATTTTTAATTGTATATCAGCACGATTGCCAAATGCATATATAAAGCTTTCAAGCAATACCATTTGATTTTTACGTTCAGCAAAGGAACCACTAAAGCCAAATACAAAAGGATTATTGGGTAAAGATTTTTTTTGTGGTTTTGCTAAAAAATCTTCGATATAAATACCCAGTGGCAAAACAAATATAGGAATAATAACGCCAGCATTTTTATAGACATCTACTAAGTTTTCATCAGGGACGATTGCTGCGTCAAAATGATTATTTAAGATAATGGGCCAACTATCCGGAATAGTAGTAGCTTCAAACATAGTGTAAGCGAATTTTATAGTAGATTCAGGCAATAATGTATAATAATTTTCTCGTAATTCTTCAATTGGATTACCATTAGTTAATACATCTTCTAAAATAACTACATTGCTATAGCCGTGCTGCTGATTAGTAATAATTTTTTGTGTATCTTCTGCAATATCTTGCAGATTCATTTGATTATTTCTTGTGTTTAAAAAATTAATTTTTAGATCATTTTTTAAACAATCAATAATACCAATAGTTTGTCTACCAATGCCATCAGCAAAGCAAATTAAACCAGCCACAGTTAAATCAAAATCTGCCGTAGTTTCAGAACGGGTACAATTAAAAAAAGAAGTTGAAACGGCTATTAAACATAAAAAACTGTTCGTTTTATTTTTCATATCTTCCTTATTGCTCTCTTTTTATTCCCCAGATTAATAATAAAAAAATAGATCATGACTAGATAAGAGATCAATGATTTACAAAAAGATATAAAGAAAAAACAGTAATAAAGGTTATCTATTGATCATGCAGAATAGTATAACCATAACATTCTTTAAATGTTTCATAGATAGGGCCTTCAATATGTATCCAGTTTTCTTGTTTATCAATAAGTTGCATATTGAGCGAAGGGCAAATTGCCCATTTTTTTATTTGACCGCCATGTATGATTATACATTTAACCAAATCAGCAAGTGTTTTTTTAGCAATTTTTATGGTGTTATTTTCTTCAATAAGTTCTAGGGGTATATATTCTATACCTTGGGCCATTTTTATTAACTTTTGGAGAGTATAGCTATCATTTATAACGCCTGGCTTAGAACCAATTAACTCGTCAATTGGTTTATGAAAAGTGATAAATTCATTTTCAGCTTTTTTATGGATAGCTTTTTGTAATAATTCAGCTACCGTATAAAATTTGTTTTTTATAGCAAAATCCACTGGTGTTACTGGTTTTTCAAAAAATTGATTAAATAAATTAAAAGTTTTATGACAGGGATTAGCGCCATGTTTTAGTAAAATTTCTACAATACTATATACAATATTTTCAGGAATTTTATCATTAGCACAAGCAGTATGTAATGAATTTGGACCAGACTCAGAGAAGCATTCTTTTTCTACTTGCTTGCGATGTATATTTATTATATGTTCATTTGGTTTTGCTCCAAGTTCAAGTAGTCTTTCTACTGCTTTAATTTTACCTTTATAAGCAGCAATGTGAATAGGAGAGGAACCATCGTTAGTCAGAAATTGAATAAGATCTTCCTTTATATTCCATTGTTCGCCGAATTGGCAAAAGGTATTCATTTTTTCTATATCGCCATCAGCGCTTACGCAAAGCATGCAATATTTTAATTCTTCTTTACTAATATCCATTGAATAAATTGATGGGATAAAAATTATTAATGAACTAAATAATTTAATAAAAGGCTTCATTCACGATCCCTATTCATAAATAGACTTAATTTTTTCTAGAGAAGTGCCAATGCCATAACATTCTTGATACGCATTATAAATTGGGCCATTAATTTTTATATCATTTTCTTTTCTATCAACTAAATATAAGAGCAAATGAATGTCGAAAAGAGGTGAAAAAACTTCCATTTTTTTTATTTGCCCTCCATTAATTAATATATACTTAACAAGATCAGCAACTGTTTTTTTAGAAATTTTTACTACATCATTTTCTTGAATAACTTGTATATCCGTTGGCTTTATATTTTGAGCCATTTCTATTAATTTTTTTAAAGTATCAGTATCTTTAATAAATTCAGGTTTATAGTCAAAAATTTCTTCTTTTTGTTTGTTTTCATTATTTGACTTATAAAAAGAGATTAATTCTTTTTCCGCCTTAGCATGAATGGCTTTTTGCAATAATCCTACTACTTTATAAAATTTGTTTTTTAGCGCAAAGTTCAGAGCAGTTATTGGTTGTTCAGAATTATTTTCACGAAAAAACTGTAAGGTTGTGTGGGAAGGATTAACATTTTTGTTTAAGAAAAATTTTACTATGGCATAAACAGTATCTTCATAAGTTTCTTCATTAGCACAGGCAGCATGTAAAACAGTGGGTTTAAACTTATCATATTCATTTGGATCAGCGCCAAGTTCTAATAGTTTTTTTATTGCTTTAATCTGGCCATGATAAACGGCAACATGCAGTGGAGAGGTGCCAAGCGGATCAAAAATTTTAATCAAAGGTGTTGTTAAAATTCCTTTTTTTTGCCATTTTTTACTTTGCTGATCAAGGAGATTAATAGTTGAAATGTCTCCGTTCTTACTTGCTTGAAATATAAGTTGTATTGCCTGATTAACGAATTTTTCTTGTTGAATACCACTTGTTCTGAGCGGATCCTCCATCGCAAAAACGGATGATATACAAATTATTGATATATTTAGTATTTTTATAAAACTTTTCATATAAGATTTTCCTTATCATATCTTTCATTTTGCATATAGTTTAGATTTGTGGTCAAGCATAATACATTTGGCTAGATCGGCAATAGTTTTTTCTAGTAAATGTTTGATAAGTTAAGCTTTACAATACCATGATAGAGATAACACATGTGTTTTTGAAAAATTGCTTTTATGGTAAGCTTTATATAAGATCTGTTGCGAAAAATTTCAAAAGGAATTCCCTATGAGTTATGACTTTAAAAATATTGAAGAAAAATGGCAGAAACAGTGGCAAGAGCATCCTATCGGTCAGGCTAAGCCCACCGGTGAAGGGAAAAAGTATTATTGTCTTGATATGTTTCCTTATCCTTCTGGCTCTGGATTACATGTTGGTCATTGGCGTGGTTATGTTCTTTCTGATATTTATGCACGAATAAAATGGTTACAAGATTTTAATGTATTGCATCCGATGGGATGGGATGCATTTGGGCTACCAGCAGAAAATGATGCTATAAAAAAAGGTATCCATCCAAAGGTAAATACGGCACAAAATATTGCTAACTTTAAGCGACAGCTTCAACAAACTGGTTGCATGTATGATTGGACCAAAGAAATAAATACAACTGATCCAGATTATTATAAATGGACGCAATGGATTTTTTTGCAAATGTTTAAAGCTGGGCTTGCGTATGAAGCTCAAGTACCAATTAATTGGTGTCCATCTTGCTTGACAGGGCTTGCTAATGAAGAAGTTGTTGGAGGTAATTGCGAGCGCTGTGGATCAATAGTGATCCAAAAAAATGTGCGGCAATGGGTATTGCGTATAACTGATTATGCAGAAAAACTTCTTGAAGGTCTTGATAAACTCGATTGGCCTGAAAAAGTTAAAACTATGCAACGTAACTGGATTGGCAAGAGTGAAGGGTTGAAAATAGAATTTCAAACTACTGATTTGCAAGAAAATTTAATACCATTATCTGTGTATACCACCTGCCCCGAAACAATTTATGGAGTAAGCTTTTTGGTTATGGCGCCGGAGCATGAATTAGTAAATCAAATTGTAATTCCCGAACGCAGTGAAGAAGTTGCAGAATATAAAAAATATGTGCAACGATTGACGCCTTTTGAACGGCTGTCTGAGCATAAAGAAAAAACTGGCGTTTTTACCGGGGCATATGCAATTAATCCAGTGAATAATGAAAAACTACCAATATTTATTTCTAGCTATGTGCTAAAAGATTACGGCACAGGTATTGTAATGGGAGTACCTGCACATGATGAGCGCGATTTTGCATTTGCACAAGCCTATGACTTGCCAATTAAATTAGTAATTACATCGCCATTAGTGGAAGTTGATCAAGAAGACAATTTAATTAAACCATATCCAGATGATGGTAAACTAATTAATAGTGGCCAGTTTGATGGGTTTCAAGCAAAAAAAGAAGGTCGTGAAAAAATTGGGAATTACTTGGTAGATAAAGGGTGGGGACAAAAAGAAATTAATTATAAATTGCGTGATTGGATATTCTCTCGCCAGCGTTATTGGGGTGAACCTATTCCATTAATTCATTGTCAGCATTGTGGCATTGTTCCAGTACCAGAAAACGAACTGCCCGTTACATTACCTGAAGTAAAAGAATATAAACCAACGGGAACTGGTGAATCACCGCTTGCAAATATTGCTGAATGGGTGAATACAACTTGTCCAAAATGTGGTGGCGCAGCAAAACGAGAAACAAATACAATGCCCCAATGGGCCGGCTCTTGTTGGTATTTTTTACGATATCCAAACCCTAACTTAAAAGATAAACCGTTTGATCAAAGCGATATGAAATATTGGCTGCCAGTTGACCTATATGTTGGTGGTATTGAGCATGCAATTTTGCATTTATTGTATGCCCGCTTTTATATAAAAGTATTGCATGATCTTGGATATTTACCATTTGATGAACCATTTACGCATCTTTTTAATCAAGGCATGGTGAATAAATATTCTGAAATCACTGGCTTTGTTGAGAAAATGTCCAAATCAAAAGGGAATGTGGTTAATCCAGATAATATTGTTGATGAGTATGGTGCTGATACATTGCGAATGTATATTCTTTTTATGGGACCACCCGAACTCGATTGCGAATGGCAAGATTCTGGTCTTGAAGGTATTAAACGATTTTTAAATCGATTGTGGATTTATTTAACTGATCCTGCAAATATTTTATCAGATGGAAACGAAGATGAAGCAGTTACGAAGCGCTTTCATCAGTTTTTAAAGGATTATCAAGAGCGTATTAATCTTTTCAAACCAAATACCGCAATTTCCGCTTGTATGGAATGGTTGAATGATGTGCAAGATGCACGAATGAAATTAAGTAAAGATACGCTTGAAAAATTATTGGTGGCTTTATCAGTTATGATTCCATTTATGAGCGCAGAATTACTTGAGCGATTACTTAATAAAAAATTACAAGATTGTACTTGGCCTGAATTCGATCTTGAACTTGCAAAACGTGATGAAATTGAAATGGTAGTGCAGGTGAACGGTAAAATGCGTGGAAGTTTTATCGTTACACCAGGTCAATCAGAAGAAATGGTGCATAAACAAGCGGTAATACAAATTCAAAGATGGCTAGAAGGTAAAGAAATTGTAAAAGTGATTTTTGTACCAGATAGATTGATTAACTTTGTAGTGAAATGATAAATTTAAAAGGCTCGATAATTCGAGCCTTTTAACTGGCTAGAAAAATACAATTTTCTATAAACAGCAAATATATAAACCTTTTTTCATGCGAGTTTTTATTGCATTAAATGTGAGTGCATACTCTTTATCAACTTCTGTTAATTGCTTAATGCCATCTTTTGTTTGAACCCATGGATTAATCCCACGGAACTTAGAAATAAATGAAAGATCGTATTTTTCTTCTGTGCCTAATTTATAATGCTCACAAATACTGCATAACTTTTTAACTAATCCAGCTATTTTTGGATCATTATTTTCTTTAAGTTTATTCCAAATAACTAAATCGGTTGAAAAATGAATATCATTTAAACTAATGAGGTTAATTTTGAGCGCTCTGCGCAATGCTTTCGCGGTCCAATGGTAAGAAACATCATTTAATGCAGAACCAAATACTTGTTCTGATAAATATAAAGAAGTATCAGCAAGTTTTTTTGCTAATGTTTGAGAATTAAAAATCCATTTACCATTTTTAAAAGTAACCTGAGTCATAATTTTTTGTATATCGGCGATTGTTAATTTATTTTCAAGTAATCCGCCATACATAATATATTCAAAACGATCAGCACAAACATTAGGAAGGTCTTGTTCGAGCATAGTAAAACCATTATCTTTATGGTTTATACTTTCAAATGAAATACCATGTTTGGTTAAGATTTCAGGAATTTCAGTATTTTTTAAAAACCACAGATGAATATCATCTTGGTAAGAACTTTTGCCATCTTTATGCTTAAAAATATAATCACCGACATGTGAAAAGGCAGTATGTGATACATCATGGAGCAAAGCAGCAATTTGTTCATTTAATGAACCACCAAATTTACGAACTAAAAAAAATACGCCAAGGCTATGTTCAAAGCGAGAATATTCTCCAGGATTAGCAATATAATAAATAATGCCATATTGATGAATATTTTTGAGCCGTTGCATAGCAGGGCATTCAATGAGTTCAATAAGAACTGGTTCTTTAATAGTATCAGAACCATATACCGTTTCTAATTTGTAAGAATTAGAAAAAAACGGAAAAAATGAAAGAATAAAAGTAAAAAAATAAGAAAAATTCATAAAAGTAGCCTTTTTACTTTTTTTAATAAATTGATGAATTGATATTTTTATGCAGTATACTTGTTTAGCTATACCGAGTCAATTTTGCCCGGTAAGATTGTTTTATTGCATAGCTATTTGTTAAAAAGAATTAATTGATCTTTTTATCTTTATTTTAAATCGCAAAGAAAGGAGAAATAAAGTGAAAATATTTTTAGATACGGCAGATCGTAAAGCAATAAAAACTTGGTTAGCTATGGGTATTATTGATGGCATTACAACTAACCCAAGTCATTTATCAAAAGAGGGAGGAGATCCAACTAAAGTAGTACAAGATATTTGCCAAATGCTTGGTGATCGTGATGTAAGTGTAGAAATTACTGAAATTGAACCACAAAAAGTTTATGAGCAAGCGCTTAAAATTGCAGATATTGCAGAAAATGTCATCGTGAAAGTTCCATGCCATGAAAATTATTATGAAGTTATTAAGCGATTGGTCAAAGAGGGCGTTAAAATAAATGTTACTTTAGTTTTTACGCTTGTTCAGGGTATGTTTATGTGCAAACTTGGTGTACGCTATATTTCACCTTTTATTGGTAGATGGGATGATATTGATGTTGAAGGTATTGATCTGTTATATGAGATGAGAACAATGGTTGATCAATATGAATTTGATACACAAATTTTAGCGGCATCAATTCGGCATGTACGCCATTTACATGATGCTATAATGGCAGGTGTTGATGTTGTAACAGTGCCTTTAGATGTTCTTGAAAAATCAGTAAACCATCCATTAACTGACCGTGGCATGGAAAAGTTTCTTGCAGATTGGCAAAAACTTGGTATTAAACAATTTCCTTAATTGTTTGATTGCAAAAATTACTTTAACATAGTATTTATGTTAACAATTTTTCATATTACAAATAATTATAAACCGTATTCTGGTGGAGTTGCTCGTGCAGTTGATGCATGGTATCAAGTTTTGAAAAAAAGAGGCCATCAGACTTATATAATTACGCTTGATTTTTTAGGCAAAGAACTTGATGAGGATAGTGGTATTATTCGGGTACCAACTATTGCACGTTTTTTATATAAAAAAAATTATGCAGCTATTCCATTTAAAGCAACACAAGTAATAGAAAAACTTGTACAAGAAAAAAAACCCGATATTATTCATGTGCATCATCCTTTTTTGCTTGGTAATATTGGCAAAAAAGTTGCAAAAAAATATAATATTCCAGTAGTTTTTACTTATCACACTCAATATGAGCGATATCTTCATTATGTACCAATTCCAGAAAAAATTTCATATCCTTTAGTTACCAGGCAAGTAAAACAATTTTGTAATGCGGTGAATGGTGTTATAGCACCATCTTTAACTATAAAAAAGCAAATTGAAGAACAAATTAAAAAACCTATAATTGTTATTCCTAGCCCCATAGAAGATATTTTTTTTGGAAACATAAAACAGAAAGTATTTAAGCAAAAAACTAAGTTGTTTCATTTAATTACCGTAAGTCGATTTGTACCCGAAAAAAATATTCCATTTTTATTGCGTGCAATCAAAATGATTGCAGATGAAGTTCAATGTACATTAATTGGTTACGGCTCAGATGCTGAAGAATTGCAACGATATGCATATAATGAATTATTATTATGTCCACAGCGTGTTCGTTTTGTTATAAAGCCATCAAGAGAAGAATTATTACAATATTATCAATCAGCTGATTTATTTATTTTTGCTTCAGAAACTGAAACACAAGGCCTGGTATTGGCAGAAGCAATGGCAAGTGGATTACCAGTTATTGCAGTTGATGCTCCAGGTTGTAAAGATATTATTCAATCTAATATAAATGGTTATTTAATTGATAATGAGCAAGAAATGATTGAGCATATTTTAAAGCTAAAAAGAGACCAAATAATTTTTGATAAGTTGAGCGGTAATGCTATAGTTACCGCTCAACAATTTTGCTCTGATGTTTTAGTTGAAAAAATGGAATCGTATTATCAAACTATTTTGAAAATGTAATCAAAGTACCCATACATTGTCAGTATCTCTACCGCTTGTTGTGGGAGTATTGGCAAATAACCCGGTAGCAGTATTATTGCACAATTGGCATTGCTCCTGCAAAGTTATCACTATGACCTTGTGATATTATTTGCAAAAAGATTGAATCGTGGTTGTTCAGTTCCTTCAAAATTAATAATTTCACAAAATTGCTTAAGTGGTCGAGTAAAAATTGGGTTTTTGCCTAATTTTGGATCATCATATAAACCTTGATATACAACCCATTCTTCTAAGGCATCATTTTCACTAAAAACAATATGTAAAACTTGATATTGTTTACCTTTATAATGCGTGTAAATATTTCCAGGTGTAATCAGATCGCGTTTATTAGTCGAGTTATCTACGAGATTTGCCATAAACAGTCCTTTTTTAAGTATTTTATACCGTATATATTATAAAAAATACTATAAAAATCAATGAAAAATTAGCAAAAAATCTTTAATATGATAAAATAAAATTACTATGAGTATTTTTAAATTAAAAACACCATTTCCGCCAGCAGGTAGTCAACCAGAAGCCATTCAGCAACTAAATGCTGCTAGACCAGGAAAATCAACCCTTGTGGGGGTTACTGGCTCAGGTAAAACGTATACGATGGCCAATGTGATTGCAAATCAAAGCAAACCGGTTTTGGTGCTTTCTCCTAACAAAACATTAGCGGCTCAGCTGTACGAAGAATTTTCCTTATTCTTTCCGGAAAATAAGGTTTGTTATTTTGTCAGCTATTATGATTACTATCAACCGGAATCATATCTGCCTGCTCAAGATATTTATATTCCTAAAGAAACGAAAATAAATACTGAGATTGAACGGCTTCGAGTAGAATCGACTGCTTCATTGATTAATCGACAAGATACTATAGTGATAGCTTCTGTTTCGAGTATTTATTCTCTTGGTAATCCTACTGATTATCGCGAATTGAGCTTGCAATTAAAAGTAGGGCAAACGCTGAAGCGTTCAGATTTAATTCATATGTTATTGTTTATTCAGTACGAACGTAATGAAGTTGATAAAAAATCGGGCTCTTTTCAGGTTTTAGGAAATACTGTTGAGATAAATTTACCCTATTTAAAAGAAAAATTACGGATAGAGCTTTTTGGCGATACTATAGAAGGGTTAAGTTGGGTTGATAAATTCAATAATAATGTGGTTATGCAGCTTGATAATACAATAGTACTTCCCGCAAAACATTTTGTAACGACTCAAGAAAAAAAAGATAGTGCTATTGCAAGCATTCAAGCGGAGCTTGATGAATGGTTGCCAAAAATGCCAAATCCATTATATCAAGAACGATTAAGGCAAAGAGTTTCTCATGATCTTGAAATGTTGCAAGAAATAGGTTATTGCTCAGGGATCGAAAATTATTCTACCCATTTTGATGGCAGAAAAGCAGGCGAATCGCCGCATTGTTTATTTGATTTCTTTCCTGAAGATTTTCTTTTAATTATTGATGAATCTCATATAGCATTACCGCAATTACGTGGTATGTATAATGGTGATCAGGCTCGTAAACAATCACTAGTAGATTTTGGTTTTAGATTACCATCAGCAAAAGATAATCGACCATTAAAGTTTGAGGAAATTGAACGATATTTTAATGATGCTGTATTTGTTTCCGCAACACCTGGAGATTATGAATTAAAGCATTCAGATACAATGGTAGAACAAATTATTCGGCCAACTGGCTTGCTTGATCCAGTTATTGAAACGCATCCGCGTGAAAATCAAATGAAGCATCTTATTGAGCAAATTAAACAAACAAAAGAAAAAGGATTTCGCTCTTTAGTAATGGTAATGACTAAAAAGCTTGCAGAGCAGTTAGCAACCTATTTAGAAGAGCAACAAATTCGTGTTTGTTATTTGCATAGTGAGCTTAAAACACCAAAACGTACGGAGCTATTACAAAAACTGCGATTAGGTATTTTTGATTGTTTAGTTGGCGTGAATTTATTGCGAGAAGGTATCGATTTACCTGAAGTAGCATTAGTGGCAATCATGGATGCTGATGTTGAAAGCTTTTTGCGTGATAAACGGTCATTGATTCAGATTATGGGGCGTGCCGCACGAAATACAGAATCAAAAGTATTATTATTTGCTGATAAAATGACAAAATCGATGCAAGCAGCGATTGATGAAACTACTCGTCGGCGTGCTATTCAGCATGCTTATAATGAGGCACATGGTATAACGCCTGAAAGTGTAAAGCGAGAAGTAAGCAAATCAATTACAAATTTACAAGCAGCTATTGCACAAGCATCAGAAAAAAAGAAAAAGAAATCTAAAATTAATCAACAATCTCCTGAAGTGCTTCAAAAAGAGATGCTTCAAATTGAACGCGAAATGCACGAAGCAGCGGAACAGCTTGATTTTGAAAAAGCGATCGCATTACGCGAGCAGCTTAATGAATTAAAAAAAATAGCATTATAAAAATTATTGTTTTTTCACCCATTCTGGTTCCACATAACAAAAATCATTAGAATTATTAATAACATTTTGAATAGTTATTTGATAAATAGGTATATTTCTTATTTTTACCGGAAGATGATCATAAAGATCACTGATTTTATCTGATTTACCTAAAATTTGAGAAAGTGATTTGAATAATGTTCTTTTCTTTTCTCCTCGTAAACGACTAAGCCGACCCAGTAGTAAATCGTATAATTGATCATTTTTGCTTATTGCTTCTTTGCTTAGTATTTCTATTCCGATAATGGTTGCCATGCTATTCTTATATGGCCCAGACATTACTTTGCATGTATCACCTACTTTTGGCGTAATTTTATCAGTATTTCTAGTTTCAACCGCATTTAGTGATAGAATGCTTGTAAGAGATAATAAGAATATATGGGAAAACTTCATAATAAAATCCTTTCTTCTTTGTTTCAGATATAACTAAAAAAAGCATCTTTAGGCAAGATTTTTATTTTTTGACAGAAATTTGAGTTTTTATACCTGTTTTCCAGGTATCGATAAAAAAGCCCTGGGGTTATTTACAAATAGAAATCTTTCTATATAATAGAAAATAATTATTAAAAAAATAAGTTTAAAAATATCTGGATTTTAAAGAGGAAAGAATGAAAAAGTTATTAATTTTATCAATAATGGTCACAGCTTCTGCTTTTGGCATGGAAATACCATCAAATAAGGCCCTGCAAGAGAAGTTTGATCGACTTCATAAGATAGGGACTGAAAAATCAAACCTAATGCGCAATTCGGTCCAAATTGAATTGACTGATGGTTCAATTATGAACATTTCAAAGCAAGAGGCTCTTCAGAGTGGTTTATTGACAAGTTTAATGGAAGATTATCAAGAAATGGGTTCTAAAAACCAAAATATAATTTTTAGTTTACCATCAATTGAAAACAAACAAAAAGACTCTCTTTTGGCGTTATTGCATTTAAGTAAAAGTTTCAAACAAAATCGATTAAATAATATTTTGCAGCAAAATGATGATAAAACCATAAATAATTTAATTGAGCTGGCCGATTTTTTTGATATTCCAGTAGTTTATCAAAATTTGCCTGAACCAATGGCTAAAAAATTATTATCTCCAACAATGTTAAAAAAGTTTATCAATAGTTCTGAGGCTGCTTTTTTTCAGCCTTTTAAAATAGATTATGATTTAGAAAAAAAAGTAAAACAAGCAATGACTAATCAACTTGGGATAAGCAATTTGCACTATGAATCTACTACTCCAATAATAGAATGCGAACGCAGGAGTTTTTTAATGTCAATGCCGACTGCTTTTCATAATAATAATCTTTTATTTGTACAAGATAAATCTATTAAACAGCTTGATATTTCTAATTACAAGGTTACTACACTTATTCCAATTTCTCAGGATATTATACAATTAGCAATAAGTTCTGATGGTAATTTGCTTGCTACGGCGATTTCCAATCAAGTAAGTGTTTTCAATATTAAAGATAAAGAAAATATCCGAGTAGCACTGATAGAAGATAATATTACTGCAATTGCTTTTGATATTGATAACAAGACCTTGGCAGTAGCATATGGAAAGGGCTCTATAGATTTTTATAATATTTCAGATCAACAAAATATACAAAGAATAAAAACCGTATCATTAGGAGGTTTCGAAGAAATTCGTCAACTAACTTATTTAAAACCCAATATTTTAGCTGTTTTAATTGGAGATAGTTTTTCATTGTTGGATTTAAAAAACTTAAAAGCTCCTCAACGTCTAAAACTTCCAAATCAATGTTCCATCAATAAGAATAAGAATGATAATCAATGGACAAAATCTACAATAACTTCAACTATCTATGATAATCAACATGAGCTTTTATTTCTTGGATATGCAGATGGTCAAATTGAAATATTGAATGTTTCAGATATGGGGAATCTACAATTAATAACTAGTTTTACTGGAATACTAACTAAAGGGAATCTTGATAGTTCCTATGGTGATATTAGGATATTAGCGTTACATCCAAAATTGCCATTATTAATTGTAGTTGACACGAGAAATAATCTAAATATTTGGGATATTTCTGAAAAAAGTATACCACGACTTATCACTGAAATTATTTCAAATAAGGATTGGATTTTAGATAAAATTGAAAATGTTTTCTTTAATCCAAATAGTGCAGACTTTATTGATCTTTCAAGAAAATCTATAACCTTAAACCAATTACCGTTTGATGAATCGCTTCAAGGCTTATCAATGCAAGAACTTATGTTAATTGCATTCTTAGAACAAGAAAATAAGCTAGAATTATGTGTGAGGCATAATAAAGCATTGATCAATATATTTGATGGGTTGCCAGAAGAAATACAAAAAAAATATGCAGATAAATTAATAAGAAAATATCTCTTGCTTGTTCATTTGGGCAAGAACAAGCAGTTTTGCCAAAAGATTTAAAAGAGCTTAAAAAAGAAGAAAATCAGATTGAAGATATTGATTAATTTTATTGATAGGTTAGTAGAGTAAAATATTGAATTATAAATGAATACACATACAATAGGAATTATGATGAAGACAAATATATTATGGTTATTATTAATTGGAGCGATAGGGCTAACTATGGCAATTGGATTTAATTATTACCAAAAAAATATGATAAAAATGACAATAGTGCCGCAAGATTACGTTATAACTGATAAAATTCAGGTTGTGGGATTATTTCCAAAAACAGTGAGTGAATTAAACCACCTGGTAGCATCTACTAAAGCGCGAGCGCTTAAAGAAGTGAATGAAATTATCGCTATACCCAATGATCAACGAACTTTTGAAAATACCGCTCGAGCGCTTGATCATGCAGGATCCGTGCATTTTTCAGTACCAAATAGCGCCATAGCAACTTTATCTTATGTAACAAAAGACGATGTATTACGTGATGCCATAAATAAAGCGAAAGTTGAATTGAGCCATTTTGCTGTAGATGTATTTGGCCAAAATGTGGATTTGTATAAAGCATTCAAAGCATATGTTGAAGGGAATGCAAAAAAAGAAAATCTCACAAGCGAACAACAATACTTTTTGCAAGAAAGTATGAAAGGGTTCAAAAAGGCTGGGTTACACTTACCGGCAGAAAAACGTGAAAAAATTAGTAAAATGCTTAAAGAGCTTTCAATATTAAGTGTAGATTTCGATAAAAATATTAATGCTGATTTGCGGTCAATTGAAGTGACGCGTGAAGAATTGGCAGGGCTTGATGAAGATTTTATTAATGGATTAGAGCGTACTAAAGATGATAAGTATATTCTAAAGACCGAATATCCAATTTATTTCCCAATAATGGAACATTGCTCCGTTTCCCAAACGAGAAAACGCCTTTATCATGAATTTTTAAATCGGGCATATCCAGCAAATATTGAAGTTCTTAATAAAATAATTGCATTGCGCAATGAATTTGCAAAAGAACTTGGTTATGAAAGTTATGCTGCATTTAATATCGATGATGAAATGGTTGAATCGCCTGCGCGTGCTCGTAGTTTTTTAAATGATCTTATTGAAAAGGCAAAAATTAAAGAGCTACAAGAATTTGAACAACTTAAAGCGGATTTAGCGCCTTCAGTAGAACTTGTTGATGGTAATAAAATGCAACCATGGGATGGCGCTTATGCTAAACAATGGTTTAAAAAGAAACACTATCAACTTGATGACCGCGAAGTGGCAAATTATTTTCCGATGGAAAAAACAATTCCGGGTCTTTTAGGGATTTATGAAAAATTCTTTAATCTTGATCTAAAAGAAACACCGATAACAGGCTTATGGGATGATGAAGTAAAATTGGTAGAAGTATATAAAAAGGGTGATACTAAAACATTAGGTTACTTATTGCTCGATTTATATCCACGTCCACATAAATATTCTCATGCGTGTCAAATAAGCATTGTATCTGCTTCAAAAGATAATGAAGGTTATAAGCCAGCTGTTGCTTTAGTGATTGCAAACTTCCCAAAATCTACAGCGGCAAAGCCTTCAGTGCTTCAACTCAATGATGTGCGAACCTTTTTCCATGAATTTGGTCACGCTATTCACACCTTGCTTGGTGCAACTGAAATGCCAGGTTTTTCTGGTACTAACGTAAAAACCGATTTTGTTGAGATGCCATCTCAAATGCTTGAAGAATGGCTGTGGGATCCACAAATCTTAAAACAAATGAGTAGTCATTATAAAACAGGTGAACAACTTTCTGATGAGCTTATTAATAAGGTTTTAGAGCTTAAAAACTTTAGTTCTGGGTCTTGGGTATTGCTGCAATCGCTTTATGCATTGATGTCTCTTGATTACTACGCACCGGGCAATGAGAAAGATATTATAGGGATTATGCAAACCCATCAAAAAAATCTTTTGCCAAACATTAGATTTTATGAAGAAAACCATATGCCCGCATCTTTTGGTCATTTAACTGGTTATGGTGCTCGCTATTATGGCTATCTGTGGTCAAAAGTATTTGCATTAGATTTATTTAATCATATTAAAAAACATGGTTTATTAAATCCAGATATAGGCCAAGAATATGCGCAGAAAGTTTTAGCAAAAGGTGGCAGCAAAGATCCTAATGATTTATTAAAAGATTTCTTAGGACGTGATCCAAATTCTAAAGCATTCTTTAAAGATCTTGGGTTATAAAAAAAGAAAGGACGTTTGTGTCGGCAACAAACGTCCTTTTTATCGGTGGAGTGACTATTATTTTATTTTCGGTATGGCGTTTTTAAATATAATGTGAATTCCGATAATCCAGCGCCAACTCTAGCGAATCGGCCTGTATATGCAGGGTTATTATATTTGATAAGTTCCATACCTACCGGTACACGTGTACCACTTTGAGTATGTAATACTAGCAAGTTGCTTTCTTGTGCTAAACCTTGTATAAATTCATTTAATTCAGCAAGAAAACTTACTTGTCTTCCGTTAATTACATAGGTTGCTTGTTCTCTAGCTGCAGAAATATAGCACCATTGTTCACCTTCTTTTTTAGAACGCATATTTTTATATCTCACAACATAATTTGCTGGTACTAGGTTGCCTTCTTCTATGCATACTTTTTGATACATATTGCTATATTTATTCATTAACTCGTCAATTTTTCCATGAATTTCATCAAGAATTTCTTTTGCTATACCTTTGATTGGTGCAGTTTCTTGCATAGGAATACCATTTACTCGCTTGATGATTTTAGGAAAATCATCATTTTGGGCAACGAGCGATAATTGTCCAATCGTTAAGATTGTTAACATAGTTAATTGCAGCTTCTTCATAAAAAACTCCTTCGTTTTTAGATTGATTTATTTCTTTCTTTCTCTTACATTTCTTTTTTTTCTTACAATTGATACCGTTTGTTCTTCTTCAAGTGGAACTTGTTCATATTCTAATAGATAGCAATATTGCTCTCCTTGTTCTTCAATAGAAGATCCTTGAAAAGTTCCCTTTGGTCCCCATATTTGAGGATCAAAACTACCAAAAAATTTTTTATCTAAACATAAAGTAAATTGTCGCTCACCCAATTCATTAGTACTCTCTTGAATAGAAAAACCTGCATCTTTAAGGCCTTTTGTTTTTGAAATATCAAAATAACTCTTAATTGCACGGCGCCCATTTACTGTTGTTTGTATGCCAGATCTAGTATAAGAAAATGATGGTCTTAGAAATTCTTTTCTTCTAAATGATTCTTTTTCTGGGCCAGTTAAATTTCTGAAGCTTGGATGAATATAAGTGCCGACGTATTGATATTCTCGCGCATGCATGAACATTGTCATGCTCGTTAATAACAGTAACCATAGTTTCATTCTCATTGAACACTCCATTTTGTATTTGAATCATATTTTTTATACTCCTAATAAAAATAATACAGATAGAATTTTACAATCACAATAGTTTTGATTTTTTTTTTCTAGATATGTTTTGATAGGTGCGATAAACTAATGAAATATGAAATTTTTTTTAATGTGAAAGAACACAATGTTGCAGCATAAGGGTTTTGTATTACGATCATACATGCCCAAAAAACAAAAAATATCTATTTTAGATGAGAGTTTAGGAAAAATAGAGGCGACTTATTTTCAATTTGGTAAAATGTCACAGTTGTCAGCAGGGGTATTAATGTGTTATTATCCATTATATCGCAATTCTTGGTATGAGCTTGAGCAAATGGTTATTTATGATATGCCATTTGATATAGTACGGCAGGATATTAATTTTTATCATCAAGTATTAGAGCTTTGTTATTACTTTTTGCCATTAAATTGTGCGGCAGATGATATTTTTAATTTAGTACAATACTTATTAGGGTCTGCTCCAATAATGCAGACAAATAAACAAAAAAAGCTTTTTTTGGTACGTTTTTTTTGTGCATTGGGTGTTTATCCAGAAATTGATATTCCGGGATATGATTCGTGGGATAATTTGCTTTCTTTGCCTATTGACGTTATGTTGAAAAAAACAGTAAAGCTATCTGAAGAAATACTAGAGCAATGGGTTTTGGCATGTTTGCAAACACATCCCCAAAATGCTCACTTTAAAACTATGTTTAGGGCGTATAATGCGTAAAATCATAAAAATAATTTTAACATCCATATTGTTAGTTGGAATAGGAAGGCCTCTGCTTCCAGCTGGTTTAATTGATACTTCAAAAATTTTTGTTCCTGAGCGGGATGAACGAGAAGAACAATTAACTCATTTAAAAGAAGAATATACTAAGTTGCAAGCGGCTTCACAAGAGAAGCTCAAATTAATTCAGGAAAAATTAGAACAAATTAATAAGCAGACTACAAATGCAAAAGCTGAATTAAAAGAGGCTGCTGCAACGGAACAGGAATTTTTAAATAAAAAAGTTTCAATATTAAATGAAATTTATCAGGTTCTTTTTAATATCCAATTTATCTATAAAGAATTACTCACAACGGTTGAACAACATGTCAAATTATTAGAGGAATACAAAAAAGATTCTTCTTTTAAAGCCTTAGTGCTAGAGCCTCGTTCTTTTTATTCATATGAAATTGTCCAAAATGCGATAAAAAAAGTATTTGATCAGGAAGATCGTTTAAAAATTTTACAGACTCAAAAAAACGATATTTCTATTGAATTAGAAAATGCAAAAAAGAAACTTATCTCTACTACTAAAAGCTTTCAAGAAAAGAAAAAAGAACAAGAAGAATTTGCCGTAAAAACATCAGTAGAAAAAAAAGAAGGCGAATTAGGATTTAAAGAGCGTGGTGAATTGCTTGATTTAGAAAAAACACTCGAAGGTTATCAGCAAGAATTGGCAGAACTCCGCACGCAAGCGCTTTCGCGTAAAATATCGTTTATTAATACTAACCTTTTTATTGAATCAGAAAAGCTTAAGATATTAAAAAATAATCTTGCTCGGGCAAAATCAGGGTTGCGAATTGCTGAAGCAGAAATACAAGATGCGCGAGAAAATCTCGAAAAACGTAAACAAAAATCATTAGCTACAAAAGAAACGCATTATGATGAGATAAAAAAATTATCAGCAATGCGTGAAAAATTACGTCAAGAACTTGAAGCTATAAGCAAACGATATAAATTACCAATTTTAGAGCGAGAAGAGTTTGCAACATGGTCTGTAGAAACTCCAACGCTGGAATCATATAGTGCATTGTGTGAAATGGGCTTTAAAAATGCACAGGTACAATTATTAGATCGAAAAATTGAATATTTACGGGCACAAATTCAACTTGAAGATGTACGATTTAGAAGAGAAGAAATCAAAGTCGCTTTTCTAGAAACCTGGCATAACCTATCTTCACGTAAAGTGGCAGAAGGCGAAGAGATTCTACAAGAATTAAAAAGATTTCGAGAACTTGAAGCCGAAATTAATAGAGAATTAAATACTTTTCAAGATCGAAGAAATGCGGCAACAAATTTACTTAATTTCCAAAATAAAGAGTTGAATAATTTACGAAATTTAATTCAAGAAGTTCAGCAAGAAAAAGATGGCGTCTTTAAACGGTTTCCTTTGCGTTATAATTCTTGCTTATCTCGTCTTTCTGAAGCAGAAAAAATCATTGGCGAACAAATTGATATGGTTGGTAAGCTTCTTGAAATATATGCGAGTGCAGCCTCTAATTTAAATAATACGGCCAAAGAAATAAGTATTATACTTTCAGAACTCGAATCAAAAAGTATTTGGCAGCGGTCTCAGTATGCGATTTCTTGGCAAGGAATAAAAAATATTATTCCTGATCTTAATTATTTTGTAAGTGATTTCTGGCAAATTAGCACTACTTACATTACGACTTTAACCTGGAAAAGTATTATTAATAGTGCAATGAAGCTTTTTTATGCACCAGGTAAATTAATTTTTATTATCTTTTTTATAATTCTTATTATTGTATGTTATTTTGCATTAAAAATGCGGTTGCCACTTATCAAAGAACAACTTCTTGCTTTAAATCCGACCATTGGAGGTTTAACAGTCTCCACAAAAATTTTAGGATGTGTCGCTGCTTTTGTTAATAGAAATTTAACAACGGTATATTTATGGGTGGTGTTATTCATTGCTGTTTATTTTGAAATAATACCCGATTTGTTTTTGCGGATAAGTTTTTATCTTATTTCTATACCATATTTGCTTTTTATAAGCCGTCGGTTTATTAAATTTTTTGTTGCTTGCAATAGACAGCAAGATTATCCTATATTTACTGAGCAATTTGAAAGACGTTTTGAAATAGTAACTTCTATCTTTTTCTATATATCTATAATTCTTTTGTTTTTCCGTGAAGCATTTATGCTGACGACTATTCATAAATCAGAGTTGCCAAATATTTTATTAGCTGCTTATTCAATTGTATTAAGAACATTAATTATTTTTTCTATAGGCAAAGAAGAAATTTTAGCGCTTGTTTCTAAGCGTGGTGGATTTTGGAATTGGATAAGTTACATTATTGAAAATTATTATTATCCATTATTATTTGTAATTATTGCCATAATGATCTTAAGTGACCCATATGTTGGTGGTTATCGTAATTTAGTTTCTTATTTTGTTTGGGGGCTTTTAGGTAGTATTTTTCTTATTTATGCTTTGTATTTAATACATACTTATGCAAAAAAATCTTCAGAAGTCATCTTTTTTTCTACTGAAGAGGAAACAAAAAAAGAGCGTTTTGCTTATGCCAAAACTTGGTATGGTATTTTTGTTATTACCTTGTTTTTATTGTTTATTATTATCGGTATTGCCGTTGGTATTAAGGTTTGGGGTTTTCCGGTTGTTTTTGAAGATATATGGAAAGTTCTTGATTTTCATATTTTTAGTACCGGCCAAATGGAGCAGGGCGAACCGATTTGGTTTACACCGCGTAAATTTTTAGTAGTTTTAAGTTTTATTATTGCAGGATTTTTACTTGCCATTGCTTTCAATCGTTTTGTATTGCAACGTATTTTTGATATTTTACCAGTAGATGTAGGTATTCAAAATACCGTGAATAGTATTACGCGGTATTTAATTCTTATTGTTGCAATTTATTTAGGCTTTTCATGGGCCGGACTTACTAACCTATTGATTGCAATCGGTTTGGTTATTGGTTCCATTACTTATATCTTAAAAGAACCAGTTGGTGATTTTATATCTTATTTTATTATTTTAGTACAACGGCCTATTCAGATTGGCGATTATATTATGATCTCTCAAGACGTACAAGGTGTAGTACGTAAAATTACGCCTCGCTCGATAATATTGCGCCGGAAAGATAGTTATAGTATAATTTTACCAAATTCAATGATTTTAACGCATCCGATTAACAACTGGAGCTATGCACGAAATTTTGTTGCCATTGAAGATATTTATTTAACTATTTCTTATCATGCTGATCCAGTACAAGTTAAAAAAATTATTAATCGTGTTCTTGATGAAAATACTGATATTTTAAAGAGCCCACGACCAATTATTCGCTTACATGAATTTGGAGAATATGGTTTTGTCTTTATGATTCGTGGTTTTATCAGTAATATTAATATTCTTCGGCGCTGGGATATTGCTTCAGATATTCGTTTTTCTGTTATTCGAGCATTACAAGAAAAAGATATTCGTATTGCAATGCCAACACGCCTTATTTTGCGTGATGAAGTTTTTACCCAACAACAACCGCAACAATAAGATTTTTTTCTAATATTATTCTTCTGATTGAGGTGGCCGTATTCTTCTGATAAAAATCAATGTTTTTTGCCAGATACGTGCTTCCAGTACCCCAAAAATAATGAGTGCAATTGAGAAAAATATTAAGAACCAATTAAGCCATTGTTCTAAAATATTAAGGGTATGTAGCAATAAAATAACCCCAAATACTATCAAAAGTACGCCACGAAATTCGCGATCAAAGATTTGTGTATAGAAAGCCATTTTTTTCTCCCTTTTTTATTTAAAATAGCAAAAACAAGAGGAAAATTGCAATATTTTATCTATAAATCAGCTTAAATAGATTCTTGGTTAGTAGAGGGTAGAAACCCTGTTAATGGCCAAGCATTAGTAAAATCTAGATGAGGATCTATCAATGGTTTGTGATGCACTAAAAAATAAAGTCCTTGAAGTGATATTCCATTTTCTCTAATTGTTTTCATAAGCCCCTCAATCCATAACCATTTTTCAAAAGTGGCCATAGCTTTATTAAAAGGATTTCGATTAAAAGAAATATAGGCTTCTAATTGTTCATTAAGGGTTATTGATTGCAATACAATGTATCGTTGATTAATTTCTTCTTCGGTAATAAGGGCAAGCCAAGAATTGATTAAATAAGTTAATTGCGGAGAAACTTCTTCTGGCCATATAAGATCTATATCTTCATGTTGCCATTTTTCATTATGCCAAAAATAAAGAGAAGTTTTTTTTTTGATTATATTAATCTGATTTTTATCAGTAGCCGTAAGATGAGTAAATGAAAAAGGTGAACGAATAGTGATAAATTCATTCGATATAAGATAATATAGAATGCCAATACAAAACATACATGGAATTAACCAAAGATAATATATAAGTTTCATGCGTTTATTGCTCGTTTATAAACTTCCACAATACCGGTCGTCATTGGCTCAACATAAAGCTTCCACGAATCTTTTTCTTTTAAACTCGCCTCAAGTGCAAAAGCTGGTGATTTTATACCTATTAATGGTTTAAAGGGTAATCCAAAAATTCCTTTTATCTCAAATAGAGCTTGATAAGATTGCAGCGTATTAAAAAAAATTTCAGTATACGATTGTGTAATATTAATCATCTGGCGATGAGCTTGATCATAGGGGATAAAGCTTAACTGAGGAGATTGTAAAGGCCAGTAATCTATTACCGGATGGTAAAGAAAACGATAGATATTTAAAGTAGGTTTCTCTTGTTTTTCTTCAAAAAAATGAAGGCTTAAATAAAGATCAACATTAAGACGGTTTGCAAAATTGGCATTATGCATAGATTCAATATTTTTTTCAGTATAACGCGATACAATAACGCGTATACCAGAGTAAAATTCTAAGTTTTTCTTTAATTGTTCAGCAAATTGTAAGGCGATGCCACGTTCAAAACAATCATCAATTGTTCTGCCGGCCATATATTTTTCATTACTTGGTAAGCCGAGCATAACGGTAAAAAATTTATTGAAACTCGAAAAAGAATGTAAAGAAGTACACAAGAAAAAACTTATTAATAGCCACAATTTTAACGACATGTTAAATCAGTTGTTAAAAATTCTTGCAAAAATGTTTTACGAATAACTGTTTTATTATTTTTAATTGCCATCGCTAGTGCTTTTGTTTGTCCTATAAAAATACATAATTTTTTTGCTCGCGTAATAGCCGTATATATTAAATTTCTTTGTAATAACATAAAATGTTGCATAAAAATAGGAACAATTACGACATCATATTCCGAGCCTTGGCTTTTATGAATTGATATTGCATAAGCATGAACGAGTTCATTTAATTCATCAAAAGCATATTCAACTAAACGTTCATCAAAATTAACTTGTAACGTCCGTTCTTCTGGATCAATTGACTCAATAAAGCCTATATCACCATTAAATACTGATTTATCATAGTTATTACGAATTTGCATTACGCGATCTTTTGGTTTAAATAAATTACCCGCATACGAAACATGCTGAGGATAGTTTTCTGGATTTAAAATGCTTTGCAAATCATGATTTAATTTAAAAGTGCCGACAATTCCACGATTCATAGGAACTAATACAATGCTATCGTTATGATTTTTTATATTAAAACGAGAATTTAATTGAGAATATATTTTTTTTAAATGATTAAAAACTTCTTCAGGCTGTTCTTCTTTGATATAAATAAAATCTTTTTTGCAATCAGGCAATTTTGAGGTAGGAAATTCACCATTGTTGATTTTATGCGCATTGATAATAATAAGACTATCTTGTGCTTGTCTAAAAATATGCTGTAATTTGACTTGTGCTATTTTGTTACTATTAATAAGATCTTTTAATACACTACCTGGACCAACTGAAGGCAGTTGATCAATATCACCAATAAAAATAAGATGAGCATTTAATGGCATTGCTTTCAGTACTGCATGAGCCAAAAAAGTATCAATCATTGATGCTTCATCTATAATTAAAAAATCAAGCTTAAGGGCGTTTTGCTCATTATGGGTAAAACTCATAGTGCTTACATCAAATTCTAATAATCGATGTAAAGTTGCAGCATATCGTCCAGTACCTTCCATCATTCGCTTTGCAGCACGGCCAGTGGGAGCAGCTAATTTATAAGTAATTTTATGCTCATCAAGAATCGAAAGAAGCTTTTTAATTAAAGTTGTTTTTCCTGTACCAGGACCGCCCGTAATTATACTGACTTTTTGTTGCAAACAAGTAATAATAGCATGTTGCTGTTCTTCATTAAGTGCCACATTATGTTGATCTGACACTCTGAGTGAAGTATAAATTTTATCAATATCAAATTGATATGGCGTTTTAAATTCACATAAACTAAGTATTTTTTGAGCAAGTGATTTTTCAGAAAAATAAAACGGTGCAAGTGTTATAAAATGCTGATTATCTTGAGAGATAAGTTTAATTTTTTCAGATTCATATAACTCATGTAAAGCATTTTTTACAATTAAATCATCGCTCTGATTATCAAGTTCTAATAATTCCTTAACATTATTTTTTAGTTCTGCTAATTGTACATATAAATGACCATTATTAGTTGCCTGGCCAATAGAATAGATAAAACCAGCCTTTACCCGTTTAATTGAATTTTTTTCAAAACCAAGTTGCTGAGCAACCATATCAGCTGATTTAAAACCAATGCCCCAAATTTCTTCGGCCAATCGATATGGATTTTCTTTTAAGACGGCAATTGAATTTTGGCCATATTTTTTATAAATTTTTGCGGCAAACGCAGGAGAAATTCCTTTTTCTTGTAGAAATATCATTATGGAAGATATTTCTTTTTGATCTTGCCAAGCACGATTGATAAGCTCAATACGTTTAGCACCAATACCAGGAATCTCAGACAATCGTTCGGGATTTTTATCAATGATAGCAAGAGTATCGGTTCCAAATTTTGCTACTAATTTTTTTGCGTATACTTTTCCTATGCCTTTAATAAGCCCAGAACCGAGATATTTTTGTACACCTAATAATGTTGTCGGTAATTGTTGAATACAACCAGTAGCCTGAAATTGTCGACCGAATTTAGCATGGGTAATCCAAGAACCCTTGAGAGTTACTTGTTCACCCGCTTGTATAGAACCAAAAGAACCAGTAACAACCGTTGACCGTGTATCATTAATTTGTAAAATTAAAACACAGTACCCTGAATCTGGGCTTTTAAATAATAAACGATCAACGGTTCCTTGTAATTCTTCTTCTTGTGGATTCATGAGAAATAACTATTTTTTCCTTTGTAGTTCAAGAAATTGTTTCCATGCGCGTGGGCAACTTTGAATTAAGTCTGATATAAAACTAATAAGATCAGTGCAAAAATCATTCAAATGAACAAATGTAGTGGTTTCACGATTAAATGTTTCAAATTCATGACCATCTTTTTCTTTACCCCATACGAGCAAATAACTATTTTCGCGATTATGCAACGTGGACCATTGTTCCATAAATTTCAAAGTTATGCCCTTAACACCATAGGCTTGTTTTACAAATGGATCAGCTATTTTAACAAAATCTGCTTTTATTATTTCTAATAAACTATATAACTGTACTCGCACTGCTGTTGTCATATGTGGATTGTTTTTTTCAAATTGAGTGAGACTTGCTATGCTATGATATTGTCCTTGAAAAATGTATATACCCGTACGTTCTTTAGTCACTGGATCGAGTGTGCCATGTAATTGATCTTGTACTTTTTTTCTTATATACATCAAATTTCTTATTTCATGCCCATTAATACCCAGCCGATTTCCATCAATACCATCGGGTACTTTTATAGGCCTTTCTGCCTGTACATCCCCAGACGGCATATTGCAGGATATTGTCGAGCTGGCAAATGATAAGCCAGTAAGTAATATCAATACTTGTTTATTTGTGGAATTCATAAGCATTCTCCTTTATTTTTTTTAATTAGAGTAACATCTCAAATCGTATAGCAAGATTGAAATCTTTTCCAATGCCAGAACGTAAAAAAGTTCGGTCACCATATAAAGAAAGTGACCAGTCGCAGCATTTTCCATGTCTATAATAAGTGATTGAGCCAAAAGCTTTACTTTGAAATGCACCAGGCTTAATTGCAAGATTTTTTCTAAGCTGACTAAGTTCTGCAGGTGGTGCAAAAATTTTGCCAAAACTTTCTTGCTGTTGCCACCAAATATCATTACCAAGCATAATTTGGAAATATTTAGCCATAGTACCTGTTAAAGCCGTAGATAATTTAAAAAGAAATCCTGGGAATACCACAGTAGTGAAACCCATGGGGAAAAAAGTTTCAGTTAACTGCCGTTCGATAAATGCTAAATCTTCTTCGCAATTATTAGGGTCTGGATTTTCGAGTCGTGCAAAATCGGCGGGGTTTTTTCGTTTTATATAATAGCGTTCTTCTAAGGCCGGAAATAAGTATTCTAAATTGGCACGAGTTTTAAAATGAAATTTAGGAGTGACGCACAAATCATAATAAGTAAAAAGGCCGAGTCCAATATGGCCATTATTACCAAGACCTGTTTCTAAAAGAATGCGCGAAAGTCTATCTAGTGCACCAACTAAAAATTCGCCGCCTTGTGTTTCTGCTTGCGGTATATCTTCGCCCACTAAATCAAGCAAACCCATTAAATCAAGTTTTGGAATACGCATATTTTTAGGAAAATGATTACCATACAGGCCTTTTTTGATCGAACAAGCAGTAGGAATAGTAGACTCAAGTCCATAAATAAATTGTAATCGTGGATTATCAATTGCAATATGTCCAATATTAATTCGGGTATCACCAAAACCTAAGCGATCAGCAATTAAATGTTCTCGTGCAAAGCGATGTACTTCTTCTTTGTCATCAGTTCCTGGATCTTGATCATTAAAAATTGGTTCAGCTTGAATTTCTCTCACTTCAGCATCGTTAAGAAAAAAGTTTCTTATTAAATATTCTAATGGCAATCTAAATTCTAAATAAAAATTATTTTTTCTGCGTTGTGCACCAAACATAACTCCAGCACGCCGTTCTTGTAATTTAAGATCTTCAAAAAGAGATAAAACACGAGGTATATTAATATCTAAACCAAATTCTTCTAGATCAGGAATTAAATTTGCAATACCAAAGTTAAGATATGATGAAATACCGGTACCATCTTTAGTAAAATTACATTTAGAAGTTTGGTTATAATATGCATATGTAGAGAATTGCCATGTTTTGCAAAACCAAGATGGGGGTAAACAAGAAAAAAAATAACCTATAGGATAATCAAGTAACGATCGTTGATTGATAGGATGAGTAAATTTATAAATATCTTGCATCAGCAAGTCTTGCAACGGTAAAATGCCATCAGGATCAAGGCTGCAAGATCGTGTAAAAGCTTTTACAGTACGTTCAGGAGTATATTTTTCTTTATCATAATCGGGAAACGTAATATCTTCTTCCATGTTATCTAAAATTGAATCAAAACCGGATGTCAAATCATCATTACTTTGTAAGGTAGAGACAAAAAAGAGAAAAAGATACAACTTTTTTTTATTTATTTTCATGGTAAAACCTAAAAAAAACTAATGTCTGGAATAAACTTATTGAATAATCGTGAAATTTCTTAATTAAAAACCTTAATAAAGTAGCATCTTTTCTCTGTTTTGGCAAAAACAATAATTTAGTAGCTTTTCATTTTGAATGAGTTAATATAAAAAAATAAGTTCTTTTAATACAAATTCTATTTTTGATGCAAAGGTTTATGCATGTCGAATTCAACAATCAATATATCAATTGAGGGGAACATTGGAGCAGGTAAATCTACAATTTTATCAATTATACAAAAATGGCTACCTGTCAATATTGTATTGGAGCCACACGAAAAATGGCAAAATGTTGGAGGGCACAATCTTTTAGAAAAATTTTATACTGATACGCCGCGCTGGGCATATACATTTCAAACCTATGCATTTGTTTCGCGTATCTTGGCCCAACAACAAAATCAACAATTATCTTCGATTAACATTTTAGAGCGATCAGTATTTTCTGATCGATATTGTTTTGCGAAAAATTGTTATGAGTCTGGTATTATGAGTGCATTAGAGTGGCAATTATATAAAGAATGGTTTTCTTGGTTAGTAGATGCATATGTGTCACCAATGAAAGGTTTTATTTATTTGCAAGCAGATCCAGCGGTTTGTTATAAAAGATTATTAAAAAGAAATCGATCAGAAGAAGTTAATGTTTCTTTGGAATACCTTGAAAAAATTCATGCAAAACATGAAAAATGGTTAATTGGAAAAAATGAGCAATACCGCGACGTACCTGTTCTTATATTGGAATGTAACAAAGATTTTGAACATGATATCGAAGAGCAAGAAAAACATTTGCAAAGTATTAGTGAATTTTTAAATATTCCAAAAAAAAACAATATTAAAAAGAAAATACAAGAAATTGCCTTGTAAAATGAGGTAAAATTAGAGTAAACTAGAATAAAATTCTAATAAGTTTCTCTTTGAAAGGATGCCAATGGATGGTATATTTATCGCAAAAGCTGCAGCGTTTATTGGAGCAGCTTTAACTATGGGGATAGGAAGCATTTCGCCAGCATATGGCCAAGGATTAGTTGGTGCTAAAGCATGTGAGAATATGGGGAAATATCCAGAAAGTGCGCGTGATATAAGAACAACTATGCTTTTGGCAATGGGTATCATTGAATCGTCAGCCATTTATGCGTTATTGATTTCTGGCGCAATTTTATGGTTCGGTAGCTAAGTGATAATATGATGCTGAATGGTACGTTGTTTATTCAAATATTAAATTTTGTTTTTGTATATATCCTGGTTGATCGTATTTTACTTAAAAAAGCAGTAAAACTTATTTATCAAGAGCAAGATGAGCAAGCAAATTTAATGACTGATATAGCGCAAAAGAGAAATGAAGTTTTAGCGCAAGAAAATGAAATGCAAGAACATTGGTATAATCATCAACGTATATTTTCAGAGCATATACCTATGCTTAAAAAAATTGTACCATCAGCGCCATCGGCTCTTTCTATTCATAAGCCTATTATGAGCAGGCAAGAGCGAGAACAAAAAATTGAAAAATTAGCGCAATATATGGTCAATAAGGTGATACCCTATGCTAAATAATATTATTGCAATTATATTTAGGCTTATTAATTTTAGTATAATTGTTGCGGGCTCGGTTTATCTTTTTCAGAAATATATACTCAGTTCAATTAAAGAACGTATAAAAGAAAAAGAGATTTTTTGGCAAAACTTAAGAATAAATAAAGAATCGCTTATTGATCAAAAAGATAGAATAATTACTCAAATAGCAAGTCAAGAAACATATGCCCAATATTTATTAAATAATATTGTAAAATGGCAAAAATATATCCAGCAAAAAGAACTTCAAAAAATTGAGCAGCAAAAAAATATTAGCATTCATATTGCACAACGTATTGATCAGCAAGAGCAAAATTATAGTTTAGAACTTTTAAAACAAGAATTATTGCCAGACGTTTTTGATAAAGCTTATGATGAATTAAAAAAAAAATATCAGAGTCCTATAGAGGCACAAGAATATATAGATAAAGTTCTTAATCAAATAGGAAAATAAGTCCTAATGGATGTAGATAACATAAAACTTGCTCGTAAATATGCAGTTGCTTTTTTAAATGTATATGAAGATAAAATCACCATCAAAGATTATTATAAGATTGTGCAAGTACAACAATTTTTAGCAAAATCATCTGATGTGATTTTCCATTTCAAGCTTCCAGATATGAATGAAGTTAAAAGAAAAGCGATAGATTTAATCTTCCAAAAATTTGATTTGCCTATTATTTTAAAAAAATTGAGCAATATGCTTATTGAACATGAGCGTTTATTTATGCTTGAAAAGGTTTTTTATTATATTCAGAAAACGTATAAAGAACGTAATAATTTAATTTTATTTCAAATTCAGACTTCATACGCCTTGAGCTCAGAAGTTCTGAATCAAATAATATCTTTTTTAGAAAAAAAGACTGGTAATACAATTTTATATGAAACAAATATTAATAGAAAATTAATTGCTGGTATTCGTTTGCAAAGTGAAACATTATTATGGGAAGATTCCATTGCAAAACGACTACGCCATGCTGAACAATTATTAAACATGCAGGGACTCTCATGACATTAAAAAGTTCCGATCTTATATCATTATTTGAAAAAGCACTCGCTGATATTTCACAAGAAAAACTTGATGAAATTGGTATTGTTATCCAGGTAGGAGATAATATTTGCAAAGTGCATGGGCTAACTGATGCTGTTTTTGGTGAATTAGTTATTTTTGAAGGTGGGAATAAAGGGATTATTCTCAATTTAGATGAAGATTTTGTTTCAGTATTTCTTTTAGATATCGCTATTGGAGTAGCTGAATTAGAAGTAGTAAAAAGAACAGGGGGCGTATTCAAAGCGCCAGTTGGCATGAAATTGCTTGGCCGTATTATTGATGCAGTTGGCAAACCACTTGATGCGCTTGGGCCTATCGAGGCTGATGAATTTCGTTCTGTAGAAGCTGAAGCACCTGGTATTATAGAACGCAGCCCAGTAAATGAATCACTGGAAACTGGCATAATGGTTATTGATGCATTGGTGCCAATTGGTAAAGGACAACGTGAATTACTTATTGGTAATCGTAATACTGGTAAAACTTCAATTGCATTAGAAACAATTTTGCATCAAAAAGGAAAAGATGTACTTTGTGTATATGTTTCTATTGGTCAGCGTCAGGCAAGTTTAGCACGTTTTGTAAATACCTTAGAGCAGCATGGAGCATTAGATTATACGGTTATTGTTAGTGCTGATGCATCCGATTCTGCATTAAAGCAATATCTTGCTCCTTATGTTGGTTGTGTAATAGCAGAGTATTTCCGGGATAAAAAACATGATGTGCTTATTGTTTATGATGATTTAACTAACCATGCAATTGCCTATCGAGAAATGTCATTACTTTTAAGACGGGCACCAGGACGTGAAGCGTATCCAGGAGATGTTTTTTATTTACATTCACGATTACTTGAAAGAGCAGGAAAATTAGCTGATGGTGGCTCGATTACCGCGTTGCCAATTGTGCAAATTCAAGGTGATGATATTACCGCTTATATTCCAACAAATTTAATTTCGATTACTGATGGCCAAGTATTTTTAGATTCTCATTTATTTAATCAAGGTATTAGGCCGGCAGTCAACGTAGAGTTATCAGTTTCTCGTGTTGGTGGCGCAGCGCAAACAAAAGCAATAAAAAAAATGACAAGAGCATTACGATTAGAGTTGGCTCAATATAATGAATTACTTGATTTTGCTCAATTTGGTACTGAGCTTGATGTGGTTGCTCAGAAAAAGCTTGCGCGGGGAGCCCTTGCTGTTGAGCTTCTGAAGCAGCCACAATTTAAAGGATATTCTTTTGTTGATCAAGCATTGATGCTTTTTTTATTAAAAGAAAATTTTTTAGATAAGCTTGCTAAAGATCAAGTGAATAATTTTGCAGAACAATTTGTAAGCTATGTAAGTGCAGTTTATCCAGATATTTATGAGACAATTTTAACTACTAAAGATATATCTGATGAAGTTCAAAAAAAACTTACTGAAACTGCAAAAGAATTTAGTAAAATTTTTGTGCCAGAACAAATTAAATTATTATGAAAAAATTTTATTTATCCATTAATTTAATAATTTTTTTATTTTTTCAAAATATTTGGTCAATGCAAAGCTTAAAAGAGCTCGTTAGTGGGACATTATTAAATTTTACACCAATTTATTTTGCAGAAGATTTAGAAGATAATAATAAATCTGAATTTGTTTATAAAGAGCAAAAAGAAATCGAATATGATTTTAATACAAGTTTTTACAAATTAGATTCTGAAGTACAAAATTTTGTGGAAAATTACCAAAAATGGCCTTCTTTTTTAAGAGATAAAATTAAAATATTTTCAAATGACTACTTAATTGATCCAAGCCTTAATGAATCCTTTCCAGAATATTATTATTCATTAAGTGATTGGTTAGCTGCTCATTTAACCGATGATAACAGAAAACATTTTGTGAATGTGCTACAAAAAATTCGTCAAAAAGAAGAAATTGAATAATTTTTCAGAGCAGTTGTTTCAATATTAATACCGGACTATTCTAATTATCGAAAATATAAATTTTTAGATTAAAAAGGGAAAAAGTATGAAAAAAATACTGAGTTTATTTATTTTCATTGTGATGCTGCCTTTATATGGTGGCAAAGATATAATTAAAAAGATTAAATCCGTAAATATTCTGAAATCAGATGCAAAAAAAGAGGATGCAGAAATTTGGAAAGATCTTTATGATTTAAATTTTCCTTTATTAGATCATGCCTTGCAAGAATTCATTATTGATTTTAAAACTTGGTCAAAAGAAGATCAAAAAAAGATTAAAATTTTTTCATCCTGCTCAAAAAACAATAAGCCTGTACTAGTAGAGAAAACATTGAATGAGCGCTATGATATTGAAGACTGGCTATGCCTAAAGATTGGAGATAAACGAGATTCATTTGCCACAGCGATTCATTATATTCAAAAATACTCTACACCTGGAAAATAAGCCGGATTGAGAATAACTAAGATTATTGAGATAATTGAATTTTGCCGTATACTATAAATAAATTCAAATTTACCCCCAATTTTCGTGCCCGTAGCTCAGCAGGATAGAGCAACGGATTTCTAATCCGTAGGTCGCAGGTTCGAATCCTGCCGGGCACACCAGCTTTCGCTAAAGCTTCAGCTGGCACGGCCAGTTTTTTTAAGGTAAATGACAAAGGATAAGAGAAGTTCATTGTTAAAACGGAAGCGTGAAGGCTGTCCGCCGTAGCTTGCCAAGCTGGGAAGCGTGGATAAAGCGAAGGCTGGACTGAAATGGCAATTCAGGTAAAATTTTTTTATGTATTATGTTTATATTATTCAATCAATAAACCATCCAGATCAAATTTATGTAGGTTGTACACAAGACCTGAAAAAGCGTCTTGCTAACCATAATTGTGGCACTACATCTCATACTAATAAATTCAAACCTTGGAAGCTTACGGTGTATATTGCTTTTGATAAAAAAGATAAAGCGTATAATTTCGAAGCATACTTAAAATCAGGAACTGGTAGGGCATTTAGGGATAAGCGATTGTTATAGCTTTCGCTAAATGCTTCAGCTGGCACACCAGTTTTTTTAAGGTAAATGACAAAGGATAAAAGAAGTTCATTATTAAAACGGAAGCGAAAGCTGTCCGCCGTAGCTTGCCAAGCTGGAAAGCATGGATAAGCAAAGGCTGGACTGACACGGCCAATTTTTATTTCTCGAGATATTTTCTTATCTTTTGCTATTCTTAAAATAATAAAAATTTGTTATTAGTAGGGGTTTTGAGGAAACAAATGAAAACAGTAAAAGATGCAATCTCAATTAACGAACTTAAAAAAATATCTGAAAAGATGGTTTTATTGTCTTTGACTCAATGATAAACCTACGCCCGGGTTTTGGTAATAGGACTCGTGGAGTTGATGATCCAAAAATCCAAGAAATCATTAAAAAAATTGTTCATAAATTGGTGATGCAATGAAAATTCATAAAGATCTTACACTTGCCCATTGGTTTACGGTTTCAATATTTGAGCAATTGGCAAATGTCGGTACCGATATTGAAAGAGCCATTCAATGGAAAAAGAATGGAAATTTGGATTACAGCATTAAGGCATTTGAACGCGCTTTAGAGCTTTTGGATTTTACGATTGCTGATCCTAAGAATAAAAAAGGAACTTTAAAAGAAATTTTACGAGTTCGCGAGGCTCTCATAGATCATTTTATCTATGAGAATGAATACCAGACTACTGATGAATATTGGCAACAATATTTTTTCGATTTTAATTATGCTGCTGCTATTCAACGTGGAAAATAAAAAACTTTTAAATATGATATTATATATTATTGGCCTCAATTTCAAAAAAAATACGTAATAATATTGCTATGAATAACTACACTTTGTCACCAAAAACAAGTAATTTAAGAGTTTGGCTTCAAAAAAAGCCCTAGAAACGATAAATAAATCTAGGCCAATTGAAGAATCTTCTTTACCCATTGCTCACAACGTTCATGGCACCGCCTTCTGGTTGACGCTCAACAAGCAGTGGTGCCAAAAAACCTCGAGGGGCTGGAAAGAATAAGGGATTGTGTGGCGAAGATGAGGGTGGGTAAAGAAAAATTAATTCTATTATATATTTATAGCTTGTTTTTATAGTTAAGTTCTCATATTCTTATTGATCAATTAGATACATTTAGCTACCTTAGTTTATAGAGAGGTTATTTTTCATTAGCATTTCTAAATGGGATTTTATGTTTTATTCATTCATTTCTTTTTGGAACTAATTGTATGAAGCCTAAACATCAAAAAGCTGCTTATTTTGCAGCAAAAGGCTTATTTTCTAATTTGCTTAATTTTTATGAATTAGAAAATAAAATATCTAGTTTACCCGAAACTGAACGTGGTGATGCTTTTGAAGTTTTTGCGGAAGCTTACTTTAGGACTCAAGATCTTCATCAAGCTGCAGAAGTATGGCCAGAAAAACAATTACCAGAAAGTTTGCGAAAAAAGCTAGGCATACCAAACGATGCGGGTATTGATGGTGTTTTGAAAACTAATACTGATATATATATTTCTTACCAGGTTAAATTTAGGTCAAATAGAAATTCATTATCTTGGGATAATGATGGTCTTGGAAAATTTCTTGGTCAGAGTGATAGAGTAAGTCAAAGAATTCTTTTTACTAACTCAAACGACTTATCTACAGTAATGGATTCTCGTATTAACTTTAAACCTGTTAAAGGAAATGACTTAGATCGTCTTAATCATGAAGATTTTCAAACCATTGAAAATTGGCTTAAAACTGGTCTTGTTCAAAAGCATAAAAATAAACCCTATCCTCACCAAGTTGACGCAATTAATAACATTTTGAATGAACTTTCTATTAATGATCGGGCTACAGCAATTATGGCCTGTGGTACGGGCAAAACATTATTAGGACTTTGGGTTGCAGAAAAACAAAATGTTCAAACCGTATTGATTTTATTACCCTCTTTAGCTCTTGTTCGTCAGACATTGCATAGTTGGGCTAAAGAAAATAATTGGGATACTTTTAACTTTCTTTGTGTTTGTTCGGATAATACAGTAATAAAAGGAGATGATGAAACTATCTTGTATCAAAATGATCTGGATTTTTCTGTTACAATTCAAAAAAAAGTAGTTGAAGATTTTCTCAAAAATAAGAATATTTCAAGAAAAGTAATTTTTTCTACTTATCAATCATGTCAAATTGTGGCACAAGTAATCCCAAAAGATTTTTCTTTTGATTTAGCAATATTTGATGAAGCCCATAAAACAGCTTCACGTAAAGATGCAAATTATGCATTTGCCTTACAAAATGAAAATTTACCTATTAAAAAGAGATTGTTTCTTACTGCAACACCCCGTCATTATAAAGTGAATACAAAAGATAAAGAGGGCAATCAACGGCTTGTTTATTCAATGGATGATCAAAAGTCATATGGTAGGGTGGCGCATCAACTTTCATTTAGAGGAGCAGTACAAAAAGATCTTATCTGTGATTATAAGGTAATTATATCAATTGTAACATCAGATATGGTTAATAGAGCTGTCTTTAGAAAAGGTGAAGTTGTTTTTGGTGGGGATATTATAAAAGCAGAAAGAATTGCAAATATACTGGCCTTAAAAAATGCAATAGAACAATATAACGTTAAAAGAATTTTTTCTTTTCATAATTCAGTGGCTTCGGCTAAATCATTTACTGCATCTACTAATGAGGGGGTAGGTGTTCATCTTAAAGACTTTAATACCTTACATGTGAATGGTGCTATGCCTACCACTAAACGTGAGAGCTTCTTAAAGGAATTTGAAGAATCTAAAAAAGCAATTATTTCCAATGCTCGCTGTTTGACTGAAGGGGTTAATGTTCCAGCAGTTGATATGGTTGCGTTTGTAGCTCCAAAAAAAAGTCGCGTTGATATTGTCCAAGCAGTTGGTCGAGCTATGCGGAAACATGAAGAGAGTGGAAAAAAGCTGGGATATATTTTGTTGCCAATTTTTTTACAAATCTCTGAAAATGAAACAATAGAGCAAGCTTTAGCTAAAACAAAATTTGATACAGCATGGGATGTATTACAAGCTTTACAAGAACAAGATGAAAGTCTCGTAGAAATTATAGCACAAATGCGCGAAGAGCGAGGAAAAGCTCTAGGCATGAATGATAATAAATTAAGAGAGAAGATTGAGATATTGGGCCCTGAACTTTGTATTAATGAATTACGAAAATCAATAACAACTAAAATTGTTAATTCCTTAGGTTCTAATTGGGATGAACGATTTGGAGAGTTAGAAAAATTTAAAGAAGAGCATGGGCATTGTAATGTGCCTTATAATTATCAGGAAAGTAAAAAGTTGGGAGTTTGGGTAAGTATTCAGCGAGAGGCCTATAGAAAGAAAATTTTGACTTTAGATCGATACGAAAAACTTACTAATTTAGGTATTAATTGGCGCCTGAAAGCTTCATGGGAAGAAAGATTTTCTGAATTTGTTGATTTTAAAAAAGAAAATGGATGCAGCAGCGTTCCTTATAATGATAAAAATAAAAATCTTATGAGTTGGGTAGCAAACCAACGAATAAAACATAAAAAAAGAACACTTTCATCAGAAAGATTTGAAGCTTTAAATAATATAGGGTTTGAGTGGAATGGTCAACCGTCATGGGATGCAAGATTCACAGATCTTGTAAAATTTAAAGAAGAACATGGTCATTGCAACGTTCCTTATTCTTTGCCTATTGGTATATGGGCAGGTAGTCAAAGAAGGTTATACAAACAAGGATTATTAACTTCTGATAAATGTAAAAAATTAAATGATATAGGTTTTGAGTGGGATCCTATTAATGCAGAGTGGGAAAATAAATTTATAGAGCTAGTTGCTTTTAAAAAAGAAAATGGTCATTGTAATGCTTCTAGAGAATGTCCTCAAACTAAAAAGCTTGGGACTTGGATAGGAGTGCAAAGAAAAATACATAAAAAGGGGTTACTAGCACAAGAGAGATATAAAAGGCTAAATGCTTTAGGCTTTGTTTGGGATATAAAAAATACTATATGGAATGAAAGATTTGCTGAGCTAAACGATTTTAAAAAACAATATGGTCGTTGCATGGTACCTTATCCATATCCAGCAAATAGAAAGCTTGGAACCTGGGTGACAGAGCAAAGAAAAAGTCATAAAGAGGGTTTACTAGCACAAGAGAGATATAAAAAGCTAAATGATTTAGGCTTTGTTTGGGATCGTAATAATTCATCATGGGAGCAGATGTTTGCTGAGCTACTTTCCTTTAAAGATAAGAATGGGCATTGCAATGTTTCTGCTCGTTATAACGTTAGTAAAAAACTTATGACTTGGGTTTCCCAGCAGCGCCATTTGTATAAAATGGGAGGTAATCAATTATTTTTGAAGCGGATTGATAAACTTAATGCGATAGGATTTATTTGGGATGCCAATGTCATAGAAGGATTGTGGAAAGAGAAATTTGCAGAACTTGTAGATTTTAAGAAAAAAAATGGACATTGCAGGGTGCCAAAAAATTACGGAGAAAATCCAGCTTTAAGTAGATGGGTACAAACACAACGATATTTATATAATACCAAAAATAAACGATTGACTGCTGAACGTCTTGAGTTGCTCAATAAGATTGGCTTTTTTGTAAATTAGGAAGCTAAGATTATATCCAAATCTATTTTTTGTAACAAAACATTTAGATCGATAACCTTTAGGAAACAATGAGGAAAAAAACTTGATTTATGGCAGATTGAGAAATAAAAAAATATTGAATTTGAATTGTAAAACAATTTAAAAAAAGTTGAAACACAAATGATAAAATGCTTAGAAACATCTTTAAATACGATAGCTAATATATCGACCATAATTGGATTTATTTATGGTTTTTTTTGGCTAAGGAACTTTAAAAAACAAAAAAAATTAGAAAATAAATCTTCGGATGCTAGACGAGCACTTGATGAGCTTGTTTTTGTGAATCAAGTGCTTGCTGATTTATATACAGGTATTGATAGACAAAGACATGAAGTTTTAAAAGAAACTTTGCCTATTTATTTAAAAAAACTTCAATATACTTTGTCTTTATTAAGTGGTTATTCAGGAATTCAAGATGGTTTAGATCTTATAACAAAAATAATTTCAATCCTATCCAAAAATAAATCTAATCCTCAAGTTGCTAGCGATGAAATTCAAAGTATCCAAGCAAAAAATAAGTTTGATACCTTAGAGAAATCGTTACTTAAGATATATGAATTAAATATTTAAGTACATACTATCTAAATTTTTACTATCCTTAATTTCTAATTCAAACTTCCTAAACACTGTCTGAATCTGATGTAATGGAATTTCTATCATTATTTCTTTCTTCCTGAACATGTTTACGATCTGACACCAGTCTTCGTTAACCTGTTCTTCGAAATTCGAAGAACGGTAGAAAGCTTCGTATGGCAGGCCAGCTTTTTAACGGAATGGATCATAAATTGACAAAAACTTCGATAGAAAGATAGCGAAATATGCCCTTCGAAGCTCATAGAACGTAGTAGGGCCATTTTATAAAAGACAATATAATGTATTATGTTAGATTTTCTCCGATCGTTAAAAAATTCATCTAAAACTTATATTGGTTATACAGCTTATTTGGAACAGAGACTTGAAACATATAATTCAGGTGGATCCATTCATATTAAATACAATAGGCCTTGAAAATTAGTTATCTATATTGTTTTCGATTCTGAAGAAAAGGCTATAGAGTTCGAAAAATATATAAAAGCAGGCTCTGGTCATGTTTTCGCTAAAAAAGAGGTTTTTGTGATTATGAAAGTATATTTGCCTGTCCTCCGTAGCCTTGTGCAAAGGAGGAAGCAATACTTAAAATCAGGTTCGGGTAGGGTATTTACAGATAAGTGATTATTATAAACTTATTTCATTTTTTTTATTAACCAAATATTTTGCAATACAAAGTCGCTTTGCTTTTTCTGCTGCAGTTAATGGTTTCTCATGATTATCTATGTATTTTATTGAATGATCACAATTTTCGATATGGTTAATTAATGCGTTGTTCAAAATAACTGATGTTACTAAATCTTCAATTCCGCAAATTGCAATTTTGCTTCCATCGAGCATAAATAAACTCCCTTTTATAGAGTCCCATTGAGGTGAGCGACCTCTTAAAGTTTTATATTCAATATTCGTAAGAGTAATTGCATTTTGTTGAAGGTCAATTTTTTTATTTTGTTCAATATTTTTTAACTTTAATATGGTAACAAAATAGTTCTGGTTTTTTGTCCAGGTAATGGCTAAATCGCCAAGTACAGAAATACATGCAGAAGTTATTTTTGGGCCGTCGTTATCTTTTATAGTTGCTGAAAACAGGTTGTTTTTTGGCGTATGAATAAAAAGCTTCGTTGAAGGTACAGTAGAATCAGCATACCAAAGACCTTTTAATAAAGATGGCTGGGCATCGCTTATAATATTGCCTACGGTTTTTATGATAGGGCAGCCATTTTCTAAAACATAAAAATAGATTGGTGTTTTTTCACCATTATAACCATATAGATTTCGTTCAGTTATTGATGTGGTATTTTTTTGCATGGCATCTATATTTTCCCAATTTAGAATCTCATTTTCAAAATCTTTTGAGTTATCAATGTTTGACCAAGCAAAACTTATAATAAGATTTTGTATTTCTGGTGGTAATTTTAAAAAATAATCAAACTTTTGTTCTGTTGGTAGATCATTATTTTCAGATGTACCCAATGAGCTTACTGAGCTTCCTGGAAAAGTTTTTTGTGTTAGTAGCATCAGAAAGATGAAAACAATAATATTTTTTTTCATGAGTTTTTTTCTTTTAAGGATTATATGTTTTAATTAATTGAAATTTTGTAAATTAAATATGACTGTTAAATAAAGTATTGTATTAAGTATACTACAATTTATCAAAAAAAGTAGGAGAAGAAAATAAAGTTTTTGACTCACCTAATTGTTTTTTTATTGAGCGAATTCTTTTAATTTTTTTTTCATTAGATCAATTTCAATTTTTTGTGTAGTGATAATAGCATCAGCTAATTTTTTAATTTCAGGATCTTGCAACGAAGCTTTTTCGCACATTAATATTGCAGCGGCATGATGTGGAATCATTGATTTTAAAAATTCTTTATCTGATATTGCTATTTGTTGCCTAATAAAGATTAGTAACAGAATAAATATAATTAAGCTCGATACTGAGATAAAAAAATTAATTCTTTTAATTTTGTACATTGATCTCATTAAAACCAACTCAACTAATACCATTGGAATAGTCATTACCCCTGCCATATAGAGTTGATTTAAATTCATATAAACATTGGCAAATTTATCAACCATTACGTACATGAGTACATACATAGATATAAAAGATAAGATTGTCATAAAAAACAAATTAGTATATCTCATAAGCTTATTTTTCTCACCATTATGAAATTATTATAATTATAGCTATAAATTTATCTAATTAGATCGAGAATTTACAAGATATTATATTTTTTTTAAGATCTATTAAAATATAAGGTCTATGATAATATGTGATTGAAAAAGAAATTATTCAAAAAAATGAGAGAGGGAATTTATGAAATATTTTACCAATTTGATTGTTTTATTAATCGCAATAGCAGCGTCTTTATTTATTGGCAGTTCATATTATTATTATTCACCACTTTTTAAATCAGTAACTGAAGCAACAGCAGTAGTGTATCCAACTAAAGGAAACAAAGTATCCGGCGTGGTTAATTTTGCACAACAAAAAGATGGTATTCGTATTACTGCGCAATTATCAGGATTAACGCCGGGTAATCATGGTTTTCATATTCATGAATTTGGTGATTGTGCTTGTGATGATGCAGTTTGCGCAGGTGATCATTTTAATCCCACTAATCAACCGCATGGAGGACCGAATTCTGAGCAGAGGCATATCGGTGATTTTGGCAATATTTATGCCGATGAGAATGGTAATGCTCATTATGATCGAGTTGATGCAGGAGCTACGTTAAATGGACCGCATTCAATAGTTGGCCGTGCGGTGATAGTCCATGTACAAGAAGATGACCTCAAATCACAACCGACTGGCAATGCTGGTGCACGTATTGGCTGTGGAGTTGTTGGCGTTAAGAAAAATTAGTCAGGTTTATTTGCTTCAATCACATTGCGTAAAACTTTATTTGTTTGTTGTTGATATCCATACAGTTCTTTATCATTACCTAGATATTCAAATGTAGGATCATCTATATCTCCAATTATATAGAATTCGATGGGAGCAGTAATTGGCTGATTTGTTAAAGGATTTTTTGCCTGTATCCATTCAGGGTTATGCCTAGGGTCGTAATACCCTGGATTATGACCTGGATTTTTTTGCAACAGATTACCAGAATTGTCATGGGATCGTTGGGGATTAAGGTAGTTATCTCCAAAAAAACTCTTTAAAAGCGTATAAGCTTCAAATATATAATAATTTGTAGCTGGGGGTTGTGAAATTATAGCAATTATAGTTTCTTTGTCAGCTTTTGTATTTTCTTCTATAATATCTTTGAAAGTTTCCACATATAGGATTGGCTCAATGTCTTTTATGTCAATTGTTGCTACTTCTTGGCCATTTTTAATTAATTTTTTGATATTACGATTTACCGGTGGAGGCGATTGTATTTCTGGTAATTGGCTCAACATTTCTTGTAATGTTTTTAACTGTTGAGTGAGTTGATTTAAATTGCTCGAAAGCTGTTCCATTGCGCAAAGATATGTATTAACAAAAAAGCCAATCAGCATAACACTTTTAATTATTTTTTTATTCACAATAACTTCCTTTTTTATTATTGATAATATAAAAAATAATTAAACAAAAAATCAACACTTTTTGTTTTTATACTTAATACTTTTCCATTTATCTTAAAAATACTGATTTTAAAAGCAAAAAAAGCCTGTTTTCTTGCAGTTTTATTATGCTTATTTGTATTATAAAGATGAGTATGGTCAAGAATTTGATTGTTTTTATTTTGTTAATTTTTTGAAAAAAAGGAAAAGTTATGAGAAGAATTTTACTATTTTTTGTTTTAGCTATACCTTTTTTAGCGCTTGATGCGCAAAGAGGTGGAGGTCGTGGTCGCGGCGGAGGTAGAGCACTAGGAGGCGGTGGTGGAAGACCTGCCGGCATTGCTCCCAGTGTAGGACGAGCTGGCGGCGGTGGTGGATCATTTGGGCGAGCAGGTGCGGTTGGGCCAGCACGTGTTCAGGCTCCGCAAATATCAAAAGCTTCTGGCGTATCGATTTCTAGACAACAAGCAGCTCCTCAGATAAGAAGAGCGCCTCAGATTTCAGGACCAAAACGCGACATAAGACAACAACCTTTAGGTATTCAAAGAACTGGAATAAGACGCACAGGTATTGACAGAGTTAGTCGTCCAGAAGGAATTCAGAGAGCAGATATTTCTAGAATAACTGAACAAGGTCCACGAATACGAGAAGGATTGCGTATACCTGAAACACGACAACCAGTGAGGCCTAGGATTGGTACAAGAAGATTGCAAACTTCTCCTGAAAGAATCAGAGATTTATCTGGTAGAGTTTCTCAAATTCAAGAACAAGCTAAATCTTTAGCAGAACAAAGAAAAATCGAACGAGCAAAAGAACGGGTTTCTGAGCAAGCAAAACGTCAACAAACATTGGAAAAAATCAATGAAGAAAGAAAAAAGTTGCGGGAGCCAGATATTGCGCGTCAAATAGAAAGAAAAACTGACATACAAAGAAGAAAAGAAAAACAAGAGCGTGCAGAAAAGATAGCGAAAGCAAGAAAAGATATCTCAGCAGAACAAGTAAAAAAACTAAGAGATATTAGATTAAAAGAAGGTGCAGAGAAATTACAACAAGCAGAACGTCTAGAGAAACAAGCTCAAAGAGAAGGCCCTCGAGATATTTCCAGTCAAGAATTACAACGAGCTCGAAGACAGGTTACTTTTGGAGATAGAGCTGCAAGGCTAAAAGCTGGTCGTTTGCAACGAGTAAGGGGTGGTAAAGATTTATTTGGTAAGCGCCGTTTATCACCACGAGAAAGGCTTGTCTTAAGTAATTATTTCTCATATTGGAATAAGCATTATTTATGGCATGATCCTTTTCATTGGTGGGGACGTCATAATTGGTGGTTAAGCCCTTGGTGGTGGTGGGGATATGATTGGAATCCATGGTGGATATATCAAATTAGTTATATTCCAACCATAGAATATCGCTATGAAACACCAGTATATCAATATGAAACCATTACTACACAACAAGATACTTCTTTAGAAGAACGAGTAAGCCAATTAGAAGAAGTCGTTAATGAATTATCAAAAGGTATTGAGGAGCAACTTAAAGCACTAGATATTTTGGCAGACAATATTAATAAGCTTCAAGAAACAATAGAAGAATAAAATTAAAAAAGAAAAAGGAAAAAATAATGAAAAAGTTATATTTAGTTTTAGCATTACTTTTGACTTCAGTTGGTTTGTCAGCACAAAGTTTGGAAGAGCGAGTAAATCAATTAGAAGATAAAGTAAATACTATTATTGAACAAGAAAAAGAACGGAATGAATCATTAAATAAACTTGCTGATAGTATTTATAAATTACAAGCATCTATGGAAAAAAAGCAAGGTAAGTTAGGAGAAACTGAAGAAGAATATTAAAAAAGCAAGTGAAAGAAATAAAAAAGGAGCCGTTGTTTTATACGGCTCTTTTTTTGGTTAAAATTTTTTTATAGATTATTTTTTAAATTCTTGAAATAAAAATAAAAAAATCAATAAAATGAGAATGAGATCATAAAGGAGAAAAGATGAAACAAAAGATTTTGCTCTTCGGATTTATTTTCTTTTGCTTACCGATAACCAGTCTATTGAGCATAAGCGAAGAAAAAAAATTTCAATGGTTCCAAGCAATTGAGAATAAAGATCTAGATAAAGTTAATAATATTATTAATCGAGTAAAAGATAATCAAGATCAATTGATAGAAATATTATCTTTAAAAAACGATCATGAGGAAACTGGATTAGTAGCTGCTTTATATAAAGATAATTATGAGATTGCAAAAGCGATTTTAGAAGGTATAGAAAAAATTAAAAATCCGAATATTCGGAAAAAAATTATTAATACTCAAACAAAAGAAGGCTATTGGGCTTTAAATATAGCTTTATTTCCTAGGAAATATGAATTTGCAGAAAATTTAATAAAAATTGGCGCAGATCCTAATATAAAAAACAGTATAAGCGGTAATACTCCTTTACATAGTTTAATTCCTAACAAAGACCAGATTAAATTTTTATTAGAACATGGTGCAAATCCTAATATAAAAAATCATTATGGGGAAACACCGCTGATAAGAACAGTGCTTGTACCATTTCCTGATAAAGATATAGCCGAAGTAGTAAAATTATTTCTTGAAAAAGGTGCCAATTCCTCAATTAAAAATAATAAAGGTAAAACTGCACTTGATTATGCAAAAATAAGATCTTTACCAGAAACCATAGAAATTTTGGAGAAAACAATCAAAAAAAATTAAGAGGAGAAAAGCTGAAAGAGAATATTAAAAGAAGCAATTCAAGCAAAAAAGGATCGTTTTGAGCGACCCTTTTTTCTAATCATTAAATAAGTTTTTTTATTTCATTGTATTGTTGTGAAATTTTTTCATATGCATCGCTTGGCAGCGTTTGTTTTGCAGTTTTTAATGTGTTCTTAAGTGCATTATTATATAGGTTATATTGTTCTTTTTTTAAAACACCAAGATTTCTATCTTTATCATCTTCAATTAATCTTGCCAACTTGGTTATGTTGTTTCTAAAAAATTCTTCTGAATGCAGAGATACTTGTTGAAATGGTTTTGGCAAATTATTGTTATTAAACATCAAGCGTTTTTTGACAACTTTTTTTGTTGGCGGTTTATCATTTTTTCGTTTTTGAGTTTTTATTTCTTGTGCTCTTGCAAATTGATCCAACGCTTCATTTAATAAAACTGAGTCATGCTTAATTTCTTCAAAAGCGCGTAACGTATTTTTGCTGAGAGCTTCTTCAGGATAAAAACCCCAATCATTAATATCAAGATTATTTTCATTAGTAAAATTTGCCGATCCAACACCAAGTAACCACTTATTATTTGGTTCTCTTCTTACAAATGCTTTAATATGATTAGCTACGGGAAAACGCCCACATTTGAGTTTTTGATCAGGATTATATACATAAATAGGAATATTATATTTATCCTGTAGCATTAATAAGAAATCTTGGGTCGCTTCATTTCTTAGATTATGACCATCAATTTGTAAATGATTAAGAAAGCCTTTTTCTGCTAAATCTTTAATTTTGTTTTTCATATTTTCATCATTAATTGCATATAAGTTAATCCAATAATCTGCTTTTTTATCCAATCGTTGGGCCACTGATGTTGTAATGTCATAATCTAATGAACTAATAGAAGTGCTTTTTTCAGGCGTTACATCTAATGTGAATTTATTGACCAAGTCTACACTATCTTTTTTTGGTGTTTTTACTGCGTTTTTTTGAGACCTAGCAATATTTTCAATTTTATTATGCGTTTCTAAATGCTGTTCAAAAGTATCCTGATCAATATGATAAATCATTGCTTCTTTATTAGCATTTTTATCATAATAACCAGGCTGATGGCTTGCATAAGTAAAATTACGAGAGCCGTTATAAAATCTGAATTGGCGCTCTTCTTTTGCTTGATCAAAGTATGTCCAGCCAATATTTTTTGTATGCAATTGTTGTTTTTTATTTTCAGTTGTTAAGGGACCATTAAATAGAGTAATACCTAATTCCTTCATTTCAGTAGGAGTGCTTTTATTGGTGGGTTGATTTAATATAATCTTAACCACAACGCCTTCACTCTTTTTTTTCATAAGAAGCTTTTTTAATCGGGTATCAGTTAAGTAAAAATCATGCATAAAAATTAAATCACCTTCACTCGTTTTTTCAAGTGATTTTAACACATACAGCATACCACCATCATTTTCATGATTAGTAAAAAAAATAGTTGTTTTATCTGGAGACGTAAAAATTTCTTTTTTAGTCACCGAAGGTTTTTTTGGTGATGGAGATTCCATACCATGCATAGAAATATTACTAAAGCTGATCATAAGTAATAATAAGATTAATGTATATTTATTCATAAGCAATACCATACTTTTTGAAAAGATTCCTAAATGTTCCCACCTATAATTATATATAATACGTAATTATTCCTATTTGTCAAGATGGGGGTGTAATATTATGGTTTAATAGGCGGTATGAAATGGAAAAAATATTTAATTGAAGAGAGCAATTTTATAGAGAGTATGTAAAGTTTCAATCGGATTATTGTGTGAAAAAATGCCTGAAGCAATTCCTACTTGATCAACACCATGTTGTATTAAATTCTGAATATTGTCTTTATTAATACCACCATCCATCACAATCTCAAATGAAAGTTTTTGTTGTTTGCGATGGTTATCTAACTCAATGAGTCGATCTACAGAATGTTTTATAAATCGCTGTCCAGAAAAGCCAGGATCAACAGACATGAGCAAGATGCTATTGATTGTATCCAAAAAGGGAAAAATTTCTGAAAGGGGTGTTTTTGGATTTATTGCTATGCTTGCCAACCATTTTTTTTCTATTATGCGATTTGTGGTCAATTTAATATTTTTTGTTGCTTCAATATGAAATGATACCGTATCGATAGGTCTTAATGTTAGTAAATCCAAAAATTCATACGGTTTTTCAATCATCAAATGCACAAATAAGGGTTTAGGGGTAATTTGTGCGAACGCATTAACAAACATCGGCCCCCAGGTAAGATTTGGTACAAAATGCCAATCCATTACATCGATGTGAAATCCATCACAATGCGATTCTAATGATTGTATTACTTTTCTAAGATTAAGAATATCGGCAGAAATAAGTGAAGGGAAAATAGTAATATGCTTCATAATAATCTTTTTTTGAGTTTTTTAATGCTATCCAATATGTTACGCTAGGTAAAGAAGTTTTATTTGTTTATTTACATTAACACAGCGAGTTTATTATGTCATCAATTCAAAATCCGCGTATTTCAATGTTCATTTTAATGCAAAATGATTTGGATAAAGCAATAGAATTTTATACAAATCTTGGTTTTTCATTAAATTTTCATATCCCACAGCAATGGGCAGAATTTTCTACAGAAAATATAAAATTGGGTCTTGCTTATACTGATATTGATTTGCCAGAAAGACGCACGGGTATTGTATTAGAAGTGGATGATCTTAAAAGTTGGTGTAATCAAGTTGTTGAGCGTGGTATTACTTGTTCCGAGCCAGTTGAACAGGTACATGGTGTTATGTCAAGTATTACTGATCCTGGTAATAATATTTTAGAGCTTTATCAGCCGACGCCAGAAAAAATGGAAGAAGCAATTAAAAAGCATGAAGAAAAAAAATAGTTGAATTTTTATATAAGCTTAATATTTAAGAGCAGTATATAAAATAATTGCTATGATTTTTGGAAATACGCTTTTGACTAAAGGTCGAATATGCTTTTTCTTTTCTTTAATGCAAATATCACATGAGCCAGAGCATTGCGTATTTTTGCATGCAAGATATTTGCCAATTATGGGGATATTGGGGGCATGAGTTTTAAATATATTACTTTTCATGCCTCCTTTTACCGATAACTCAATAACATCAGAACAACTGAGATGATAATAGCTTAAGTATGATGCTATACCCAAAATAATTGGATGCGTGAGCAATTCAGTATCATTGGAAGCGGAAATAAAAAGTGATGCAGCTGCTTTGAATATGAATTGTTTATCCGGTGGATTCATTTTTATGCCAAGGCTGATGATAGCTTCAATTATGTTGGGCGCCAACATTGAAGAACATGCCTCAATAAGCATCGGTTGTTTTGTAATACTTTTATATAAAGTAGCAAATTTTTTTAATTGATTAGTTGATTGTGGTTTTTTAGTTTCAGTACTGTATAAAGATAATGTTAGAAAAGAAGTACAAAAAATTGTTAATAAATGTTTATTCATAAGAAGAAGCCAATATAATATAAGTTATGCAAAAAATTGTTGCCAAAGATAAAATAAAGCAGCACCAGAGGCTAATGCTAAACTACGTTTAGTAAATTTGCAATGGTTGCAAGCACCAGTGCACCCATTATTATCGCATGCAATAGAGCTGCCTATGAATGGGACATTTTTTATGAGATTTTGAAAAGTTTTGGTGTAAGCAAGCCCACTACCAATTGTAGGAATTATAAATAAAGGCGTTATTAAGGTTTGCATAAATTGCTTTACACTTGTTTTAAAACCATATCGAGATCTATTTTTTATATAAAACATAGAAAATAAAATTATCATCGCACTGGCAAAATCTTTTGTGTAGGTTTTAACTTCTGTTAATTCCTGATTTGTTAATCGATAAGTCTTTTGTTTTTTTATTTCCCAATGATCTGCAGATATCATATTAAAGATTGAACATAATAATAAACTATAAATTATTTTTTTCATTATTAACCTTTTAACCCAAAATATATATAGATACTTTATAGATTTAATCATGAATTTTTTTAAGAAAAACTGCAAGGATAAAAAATGAAAAGAAAAGGAATCTTATATAAGACTCCTTTTTATTACTTAACAACTGAAATAATATTTTTTATTATTGGTATTTTTTATATATTTCTTTTGCTATGATAGCTGAAATATTATACGAAATTTTAATAATTATTTCCATGCCTCAAATATAAAGTCTGTCACTCGATACAAACCAATAGCAATTGCTGTTTTAGTTAATTTGCAATCATTGCAAATACCAGTACATTTAGAGTTTTCACAGGTAACATGAGCTCCTATGCCAGGAATTCTACGAACTATATTTTGAAATGTTTCAGTATAAACTATTGCTGCAATTCCTCCAGCAACAGGGGTTCGCCAAGCAAGATTTCTTAAGCCTTCAGCCTTATCGTTATCTGTTAAAAAACTTAATGCTGCTAAGCTTCCTGAAATACCTATAACTTTACCAACATCGGTTGGATTAATCGCAATATTTTCAGCGCATTTTTTTACCGTACTATTTTCCGATGCTTTTTCAGTCAAATAATTTACTGCTCCTGCACCAAAAAGAGCACCAATTGCTTTAAGTGTATTGTTATGATCCATTGCTTGCATATTTGAGTTTAGAAAAGAAAAAATTATAGCTATGCTTAAGTATTGTTTGTTATTCATAAAAGAAATCCTTCGAATAAAATATTTAAAAATTGATCTTTATGATATAATAGTTTTTATACCTTGTCTAAGTTTTAATTTTAAATAACCACTTTTATGCTTTAGTTTTCAAAAAAGTTAAGCTTGAATGTGATACAAATATATTAATTTTTCTAAAAATTTGCTTGACAAAATATGAGTCTTTTGATGTAAATATTGTATTGATTTGAAATTGCAGTATACTAGAATTATAAGTATCATATAGGTTTGTAATATATTAGTATAAGTCGCATATTTTTAAGTAGGTTTTATCTTTAAATTTTCTGAATGTATTTTTAAACAGGAGGACGTTATGTTCGAAAAAATTAAGCCATTACATGATCGTGTTTTGGTAAAACGTGTCGAAATGGAAGATACCACACCTGGTGGCATTATTATTCCTGATGCCGCAAAAGAAAAAGCGCAAACAGCTAAAGTTGTAGCGGTTGGAGAAGGGCGTATAACTTCTGAAGGAAAAACAGTACCAATGGCGGTTAAAGCTGGTGATGTTATTTTTTTTGGTAAATATGCCGGTACTGAAGCTGGTGATGAGTACTTGATTATTCGTGAAGATGAAATTTTAGGCGTGGTAGAACAATAAAATTATTAAACTCAATACAAGGAGTTTTAAATGGCTGGAAAACGTATATTATTTGGTGTTGATGCTCGTGAAAAAATTCGTAAAGGCGTTGATACATTGGCTGATGCGGTTAAAGTAACTCTAGGGCCAAAAGGTCGTAATGTTGCCTATGATAAATCTTTTGGTTCACCAGGTATCACTAAAGATGGTGTAACGGTTGCAAAAGAGATCGAATTAACTGATAAGCTTGAAAATATGGGCGCACAAATGGTGCGTGAAGTAGCAAGCAAAACGGCTGATGTAGCTGGTGATGGTACTACAACTGCAACAGTACTTGCCCAAGCAATTTTCCGTGAAGGAAATAAATATGTAACTGCTGGTGCGAATCCAATGGAATTAAAGCGTGGGATTGAAAAAGCAGTTATAGCAGCCGTAAAAGCGATTAAAGAACAATCAAGAAAAGTAAGCTCAAAAAAAGAAATCGAACAAGTAGCAACGGTTTCTGCATCTGATGCAAGCATTGGACAATTGATTGCTGAAGCAATGGATCGAGTTGGCCGCGATGGTGTAATCACGGTTGAAGAAGCAAAAGGTATGGAAGATGAGCTTGAAGTAGTAGAAGGAATGCAATTTGATAAGGGGTATGTATCTCCTTATTTTGCAACCGATACTGAAAAAATGGAAGCCACACTCGCTGATCCACTTATTTTAATTGTTGAAAAGAAAATTTCATCAATGAAAAGTTTGCTGCCCGTATTAGAGCAAGTTGCAAAAGCTGGTCGTCCATTATTAATTATTGCTGAAGATGTAGAAGGTGAAGCGTTAGCAACTTTAGTGGTAAATAAGTTACGCGGTACTATTAATGTAGCCGCAGTTAAAGCACCTGGTTTTGGTGATCGTCGTAAAGCAATGCTTGAAGATATTGCTATTTTAACTGGTGGCAAATTGGTTTCTGAAGATCTTGGTATTAAGCTAGAAAGCCTTGGTATTAACGATCTTGGTCGTGCTGCAAAAGTAGTAGTTACTAAAGATAATTGCACGATTATTGAAGGAAAAGGTGAAGCAGTTACTATTAAAGGCCGTGTTGACCAAATTCGTGCACAAATTGAAGCGACCACTTCAGATTACGATATAGAAAAGCTACAAGAACGCTTAGCAAAACTTGCAGGCGGAGTAGCAGTTATCAAAGTAGGTGCCATAACTGAATCTGAAATGAAAGAAAAGAAAGACCGTATTGAAGATGCATTAAACGCAACTCGTGCGGCCGTTGAAGAAGGTATTGTTGCTGGTGGTGGTGTTGCATTACTTCGTGCACAAGCAGCAATTACAGAAGTAATGGCAGAAGGTGATGAAAAAATGGGCGTACAAATTGTTATGCGCTCACTTGAAGAGCCGTTGCGTATTATTTCTTCAAACGCTGGCTACGAAGCATCAGTTATTGTAAATAAAGTAAAATCTGAAAAAGGTAATATTGGCTTTAATGCAAAAACTGGTGAATTAGTTGATATGATTGAAATGGGTATTATTGATCCGGCAAAAGTAACGCGTACTGCGTTACAAAATGCATCATCCATTTCAGGATTATTATTAACTACAGAAGCAATTATTTCAGAAAACCCTGAAGATAAAAAAGAATCTACTCCAGCACCAGGTGGCATGGGTGGAATGGGCGGTATGGGTGGCATGCCTGGCATGTACTAATCCGTTTTTTTCTTTGTTTTTAATAATTTTGAGGTCCAAGTAATTTGGGCCTCTTTTTTTGTTTAAGCAATTTAAATATTTTATTTAAATGGATAATAATGAGAAAAATGTTATTGTTTTTCGTACTGAATAATTTTATACATAATTTAAATTGATTGATATTTTTGTGAGAAATAAAACTTTTTTTATAACTACCGTTTTGAGTATTTCATTATCGGTATTTTCAGTTTTTGGAATGGAACTTTTACATCAGCGATTTGATAGAAAAAATTTGCCTCTTTTAAAAAATATAATTAATCATTTATTAGCTAGTGGATGCCCAACTCCAAAAGAAAAAATAGGATTTATTGAATTTGCATTAAGCATTTTGGATCCAATTTTTGCCAAAAAAATTCTTAAATCAGATTTAAAAATTATTAATGAAAAAAGTAAATATGGTTGTACTTTTTTACATTATCTTGTGAAGTATCCTGCTTTTTATAGCGAAAGTCTGACTTTAGATTTGTTAGAAAAAGGAGCAAATCCAAATATTCTTAATGATGAAGGTTATTCAGCATTGCAACAGGCTTTTATTAAAAATCAAAAAAAATATTCGCCATATATCCAAGAGAGTATTGATGTGTTTATGAATCATCCTTCTAATAATATTAATCAGCAAAGTAAAAATAAAAAAACATTATTGCACTATGCCATTATATATTCTGACGTGGAGATTATTAAAAAAATATTAAAAAGAAATGCAAACACCAATCTTCAAGATGAAAATGGAAATACGGTATTACATTCTCTTGCGGAATATCCAATATCTATTTGTATGGCTATTGCAGCACAATTACTTGCGTTTGGCGCGGAGCCAAATGTTACTAACAATAATGGGCTTTCGCCATTATTGCTCATCTTGCAAGCAAAATATCATTATAAATATCGATTGGAAGCGGTTGATTTAAAAAATAATCTCTTTTATCAAGATTTTTTTGATGAAACGCTGGATGTACTTATTAATAATCCCAATACTGATCTTGAAATAGCAAATCCTATGAATGGAAAAATAGCATTACATTATGCAGCAGAATTTGGTGACTTTAAAATACTGAGCAGATTGCTTAAGCCAGGTGTTAATATTGATATACTTGATAAGCAGGGAATGACGCCATTAAACTACGTGCGCAAAGAAAATAAAAATAAATCTCGCGAGAGAGACTATGCAATCTCTATTAAGTTATTGTCCGATTATACGCAACAAGATAATATTGAGTTAAAAAAGCCGCATTTAAATAACTATTTTTCTCGATTTTGCAAAGTAGGAAACCATAAAGAAAAATTGAAAGACTTTGGCTTTGTGTTGCCGGGATCTTATTGTAATATTTTAGATTTTGTTTTAAATAAGAAAAAATAAAGCAAGAGATCTACCCCTGCCTAAAAATATATTAAAGGCTTTTTTTAGCTGTTTTTTTCGGTGATAGTTTTACTTAGGAATTTATCAGTTTTAAGAAAAAAATTCCTTATTTTTTGATTTTATTCAATTTGACAATATTGAATAAAAATGCCATAATTAGGGGAATAAGTTAATTTGTTAGTCAATTTTTGAATGGATATTATATTATGAAAATCAAATCAATATTGCGGAATATTTTTCTAATTTCAAGTATTTTTTTTCTTAATGGTTCTATAAATATTTATGCAATGGGTTCTAATTCTTCTTCGGACAGTGAAGATAATTCATCTTATTCTTATATATCATCAGAAAGTGACCAAGAGCTTGGATATGAGAGTGCAGGAAGTGATTATTATGCCAGAGCCTTATTACCATTGCATACAGCGGTAAGAAATAGTTCTGTAAAACGTGTAAAAAACTTACTAAAAGAAGTTGTTGATATTGATTTTCGTGATAGTAAGGGGAAAACTCCTTTACATCATATATGGGATGGAAATTTTAATGTTTATATCGCCAATGAATTAATTGAAAAACAAGCAAACGTTAATGCTCTAGATAATAAAAATAGAACAGTTTTGCATCTTATCGCTAAACATACCCCCAAGGTTAAAAATTCTGAAAAGTTACTACAAGCACTTTTGGAAAAAAAAGTAAATGTAAATGTGCAAGATAATGACGGCAATACGTCATTACATATTTTGTTAAAGAAAATAAAACAACAAGGAAAATTTTCATATAATAAAAACGAAAAGACTAATTTGCAAATTGATAATTTTTTATCTTATGGTTTAGATCTGAAGACACTTGCTTTGCAAAATAATGATGGACAAACTCCACTCGATATAATATTTAAAAAATTGTTAAGTTATCAAGACGGCACAACTGAAACTATACAAAAATGGATTAGGTTATTCGGTTTACATGTTAAAGATTCTGATGGTAAAACTATCTTGCATTACATTCCTTCATATGACCAGGAAGTTGACTCTTGGATAGATTTTCTTAAAAAAAATATTAAGCAAATAGAAGAAAAAAATATTTTATTTATAAAAGATAATGATGGAAAAACCTGTTTGCATTATATATGCCAAGCAAAAAATTCCGAAATCTATTCATTTATTAAATTGATTTTTGCTCGTCTATTACAAAATAATTTTGCACAAGCTCAAGATTTAATAAATGTACAAGATAACCAAGGGAAAACTGCTTTAGATTATTTAATATCCAATGATTCATTCCATCAATATTTACTCGAAATATTAGAATTGTTTGAAAGCAAAGGATTAAAAATAAAAAGTTGCTTTCAACAAGGTCAGCATTTGTTGGCATCATATATTGGTAATTACCAGATTATAAAACCAAATGTTATTATTAAAATTAAACAGCTGGCTCAAAAAGAAGGTTGTTGGATTAATTTTAAATTAGCAGAGAAGTTATATGAAAATAAAGGTTCTTTTGATCCTGGGATTTATGATTTATTAATTTCTAAAGAATTAGTAATTTATCAGAAACCAACTCAAAATTTATCAGAACATTTTAATAATAATAATAATTTTCATTTTGAACAAATGTATCAAAAAATTACAAATATGAGCAATTGCTATGAAAAGTTAAGCGTGCAGTTAACGCAAATAGCTCTTCAAAAAAATAAAACGATTGATAATAGTGAAATAAATAATATCTTAAATTCTATAAGCGTTGCTTTAGAAAAACAGGGCAGTATGCTTAATGATATTGCAATCCAAAGTAAAGAAGAACATATCAAAAATACTTTACGTGATATTGTAAAAGAAACAAGAAAAGTTAAAATAACAAATCTAAATGAGCTCTATCGAGAAAATGAAAGATATCGTTCTGATATTAATAATGTGATATCTGAAGTGATGAAAAAACAAAATGGTATTGTTAGTCTTTTAAATTCATTTGATACAAAGAATAATGAATTAAAAGAGACGATAATCAATAGTATTGAAACAAATCATGAAAAATTAAACAAAATCTTTGAAGATATAAAATCTATGAATGAGCAAACCAAATTAAATGATTTTTTGCAAAAACAAGATGAGCAATTCAAGACTGTTTTTACAAAATTAAATGATCTTGAAAAGAAACTTGAAGAAAAAACAAATTATTCATATTTCAAATCAGTACAGCAATTTGTAAAAAAACCAGTTGTTTGGGGTTTCGGCCTTGGGTTAGCAACAGTTGGTTGGCTTGGATGGCGATATTTAACACAAAGAGCATAAGTATTTGCTTTATAAATTCTTTTCATTGAGCAAGGTATTTTGCCTTGCTCAATTTTTTTCTTAAAATAACTTACAATATAATCATAATTTATTTCTAAAAAATAAAACTGGGTGCTTACTTCATGTTAAAAATATTTTTAATATTTTTTATCTTTTGTTCCCCACTTTTTTCTATGTATGACATTGATTCAAGAATTGAGCAACTACTTTTAAGTCATTTATCAAGTATAGATGAAACACGCAATATGCTTAGATCTATTGAGTATACCCAATTGCAAAAACAAATAGATTCTTGGCATACTAATAATAAAAAAACAGATTTATTGAAAAAAGTATTTAAATTAAGAGAGGTTAGGTTAATTCGCAATATAATAAGGAAAGAGCCACGCCTTTTTGATGAATATGGCAATACATTGCTTTATTATTTAATTGAAACTCCCATGATAATAAATCATAGTCTTGCACAATGGCTTTTGACCGAAGGTATTGATTCAAACGTATATAATCGATTTGGATATACTGCTTTACATTATGCAATCATCGAAAAAGATCTAAAAATTGGTTATGAGAACTTAGTACAAGATGTTATCGATATATTAGTTCAAAATAAAGATACTAATCTCAATAATCCTACACAAAAATTAGCACAAACGCCTTTGCATCTTGCGGTGCAAGAAAAGAATGCGAATCTGATTCATACATTACTTGATAAAAAAGTGTTAGTGGATCAAAAAGATAGAAATGGCAAAACACCATTACGTTATTTAGTTGATTTAGAAAATACATCGACACAAGAGATAATTTCTTTTATAGAACTTTTTTTGCACTGTGGTGCCAATATACATAGCAAAGATAATGAAAATCGAACAATTTTAGATTCGCTAGTTTATAAATGGAATAATAATCTTATAAAATTTTTTCTCAAAAAAACGAATATTTCATTACAAGAATGTTTTAATAATGGCAAACAACTTTTGTTTCAATATTTATGGAATAATCCACAGGTTGATCAAGAAATTGTTACCTTATTATTTGAAAAAGCTCAGCAAGAAAAAATAGCTTTTGATGATCCATTTTGCAATCAAGTGAATTAAATATTCTTATTCTTAATAATCTAAAATGTACCGCCAATTTTTCCCCAAAGGCCCCAGTTTTGGAGTATGGTATTATTTTGCGGAATTTCGACAAAACCGCCAAGACCCCAAAATAAAGCAAATGTACATTGATCATGAACGATACCGAGTGCGCAGTGAATACGATGCGCAAGGCCTGCTCTTGCAGCACCAGAACGTAAATCAAGATCTCGTTCACGGATAGGAACAAAGGTTGGTTGATTACTGCTATTTAAATCGTTAGGAGCACGATTGGCTATAGTACTTTCACTCGCCGTGGCGCCAATATTAGTGCCAGGTACTAATGCTCCATCACCAGCAATGCCATAATCTTCAGGAAATGGATGCGGTAATTCAAGAAGTTCATCACCATGAGCCCAAAAACTATAACCAATTTCGAATTCACACCACTTTACTTGTATTCGTAAACCTGCTGATAAATCGACAAAATTAAACGGTTGTACTTTTACGCATGGTGATAACACATTAATAGCAGGTATATTCATTGTGCCGTCCCGTTTATTTAAAAGTAGATAGCGACTCCATGGTTTAAAACGCAAGTTTAATGAACGCCGTTGAAAATTACGCAAAAAAAATAAATTTTCGACATTAAAAAATAATGCAACTAATTTACAGTCAACATCGCGATTGAGTGGTAATTGGAAGTGAACACCAGATCCAAAACCAAAATGGCGATTATGTCCTAAAAAAGGATCAAACATATAAGTAGGGTCTTGGTGTTTAGCTGTAGGAAAAATAACTGAACTATAACCACCAATTTGAAAACCATCACGAGCCATAAGAGTGGCTCCCAATTTAAATTGTAATTCAGATACTGATTTGTTTTCTCGTTTACGGTTTGCTATTTTCCCGAATCGCATATTTGTTCTATTAAATGCAGCAATAATGTCTTTAGGTGAATTTTGTGAAGGGCCAGATATAAGTAATTGTGAAGGCTGCAAAGTATTTTCTACTATTTGAAAAGCAAATGCCGCGCCAACCCATAATGAGGCGAATAAATCTCTGATCGAGAATTTTTTTAAATCCTGATTGAGTTCAAACCAAATACCAAATTGTTTTTGTTTTGGATTAAGTGAAAAAGTGCCAACAAAATCATTTGGTAGTTGAAGCCATTCGGCACGCACATCACGAAGATTGGGTGCCGGAGCCATATCACCTTTAAAAACTAAAGTATTTTTTTGATTAATTAAAAAATATCGTGCGACTGGTGCATTACTAAATGATTGTTGATACATCGGCATTATTTGAAAGCTATGCATTAAGCAGCCAATTTTTTCGTACACTGCATCATGCCAATAAGAAGAAAGTTGGGCTGCGATATTTTGAAAAATTGGGCGATAAAATAAGAATGACTGTGCCGTTTTTTCTACACGACGGTCAATTGGTGCGGTTTTAAATAATGGAAATCCAATTGGCGGATCAGCATGCAAAAAAGTAATCATAAAAATGAGTAATAATGATACGAGCAATTTTTTCATGCAAAGATCCTTTTTTGAAAATAGCAAAAGCAGTAAAAGTGTAAGGTAGGTTGGCAATAAAAACAAGCACATAAGCGATTTTATTGTGTTATTAAGATAAATTTTTATATATTTTGAAAAATTAGATATCCAAGGAGACTGATGAAAAAATTATTTTTCTTGATTCCTTTTTTGCTTTTACAAAATTGTATTGCTGATTTTCGTGAATTAGTAATTTTATTAGATTGGGCTAATGAGCGTATCGAACGCGATTTAGATAATTTAAATATTGTGCAAAATCTTAAATCATTTGGGCCAGTAAGCAATTCGTTAACTTCAGCAATACTTCAAAAAATACCGATATTAACAACTGCAACATTATGGAAAAATTTTGTATTAAGAAAACAAATTTTTAATGATTTTGTTACTGATGACTTATCAATTTTAATTAAAAAATATCAAGGCAAATTTAAACAGTTTGCCACTGAGGAGGATATAAAAACATTTGCTGAATATTGTAAACTTAGAAAAGCAAAAAAAGAGGAACAAATTCCAGTAGAACAGCAAGGACGATTAAATAGTTATTTTCGGTGTTATCAGATTCAATTTCTTTCTAGCCAATGGCGTGTAGAAAAATTTAATAATTATTTTTATTTGTTACTTCCATTGGAATATCTTGAAAACTTAAAAAAACCGGGTTCTTTTGCTATTGCACAAAAGAACTTTTTAACATCGTTATCAGATGATGAACTTTTGCTTGGCTTAAAAAAGGGAGTAATAATCGAAAATCCCCTTCTTAATTCAATTGAAACACCATTAAAATTAAAGTTAGGAACAGAATTTGAAGTAATACTTCCGCAGTTATTTATTACTGGTAATGATCTCCAAGATAAAGATGGTAATAGCAAAAAAACAGAACAAAATAAATTGCAATATCTTCATGAATGGCTCTTTTATCTTGTAGGACATGGAGCACCTATCAAAGAGGGAAAACCAGGAATTATTGCAGGATTATTTACATCATATTTTAAAAGAGTTTTGGCATTTTTTAATAATCAAATTGAAACTAAGTTATTATTGTATGTTTCTTGTTTTGTTGGTGGAAAACATTTACTGGCGCCGTATGAACATTCTTGGTTCTATCCATCATTACTTTCTAAGGGGATTAAGCGTAAAGAAATAATACCCGAAGTATTTAATTATATTATTATTGCAAGTGGATTGTCTTATTTACCAACGCAGGCACGACGTATTTATTTTCCTAATTACAAAGCATTTTTTAAAGATATAAAAGAATATTTCTATATTCAGCAAGCAAAAAAAAGAGAATCAGATTTGTTTAATGCCATTAATTACGTGTATCCGCTTTATGAGCAAACTGGAGAATTGAAAGTAACGCAATTACCCGTTATTCGTTATCCAGGAATTGAATGGTTTTCAATTATAAATATCGATAAAAAAATATTTGAGTTAACGCGAGTGTTAGTTGAAACGCGTGAAGCAGAAGCGCGAGAAATACCAATCATTGATAAAGAATTAATTATTGTTTATCCAGAGAAATTACCAATTTCCACTATTAGGCGAATACATAGTGAAGTATTAGTACCGGTGCGTATCAAAAAAGATAAAAATAATAAATTACCGGCAATTATATCAAGCGCTGCTAATCCAGCAACTCATTATTTCGAACAATTAATAATAGAAAATGGTGGTTTATCAGAAATATTACGTTCATTCTTAATTGTGCAAGAACATTATGGCAGAACATTCTATATAAAACAGTTAACGAGTAACAATGATATAATTGATTATCAATCAAAAATGGTTGGTTTTGTAAAAGATAAACCTATAGATTTATATAATGTTATAATTTTAGTAAACGATATAAATCCATTAGATCCGAAAGATCCCAAGAAATATAATGGTATTATTTTTAGCACTACAAAAACAGGGGATAATAATTTTATGGCCTATTGGCCTAGTAAAAGCCATGAAGGAAAAATGAGAATATTATCAGCCCGCATACTACCTGATTTACAGAAAATTGAAAAAAAGGTGCCGCAATATCCCTATAAAATTCAGCAAGCAAAATTAAAAAAAATTTTTGAAGTACTTGAAAAAAGAAAAGAAAGTGAAAAGCCTATTGATCAACCAAAGTCTGAAAAAGAAGAAATTATAGAATAATACAAATAAGAAGTTAGATAAGGGTTAATTTTATTTTTTTAACAATGAGATAGCTTTTTCAATATTTTGATTTTCATAAACAATTGCTGCTATCGCTTGTGTAAAGGCTATGGCATGGCCGAGTGTTTTTTGATGAATATTACGCCCAGTAGCATTGCCAGCGATATTCCCCACATGAATTTGATTGTATAATTTTTGTAAAAATTTTTCATCATCAATGGTAGCGCCACCAGAACATAGTAATTTTGTGTTACCTGCAGTTTGTGCTGCAATCGCTAACCATTTTTCCGATGTTTTATTATCACTTGATTTTGGTGGATTTATTTTTGCAAAATCACTGCCAAGTGCATTTGCAACACCAGCAGCACCAGCAATAAGATTGCCATCTAATTGATTGGTAATTGATTTGCCACGCGGATACATCCATAGAATAGTAATTAAACCATGCTGATGAGCTTCAAAAACCATTTTTGCAGCAGTATGCAGCATTTCGGCTTCAAATTCACTACCCAAATAAAGAGTAAAGCCAATACCGCGAATTTTAAGATTGGTATGTTTTTGAAACTTTACTACATCTTTTACAGTCCAGAGTTGTTTGCTGAAAGGATCTTTAATTTCTTCTTTTACTAAATTAGTTTTAGAATTAAGTTTTACAATATAATCTATATTCTTGTATTGATTACCATAACGAGCAAGCAGGCCTAATTGTATTGCCATTGCACCAATATCACCTTTACTTGCAATTTCAAATAAGTGTTCTGGATTATTATCTTCTACAGGAATATCTGGTCCATAAAAATCATCATTCATATGTTCAATTTTTTGATCACATGAAAAAAGCATTAAATGATTAGTGCCACGTGTAATAGCCTGATAGTTTTTGGCAAAATCATACTTTTTGGCAGCTGGTACATCGGCTGGAATGAATTGTTCTTTAATTTTTTTCCAAAATATCATTAAATTCTTTTTGTTTTAATATTTAATAGATCATAGCATGAGAGATAACAAAATTATAACATTTCTATACATAGATTACTTTTAATTGTAATTTTACAGCATTGTAAGTTTTTTTAATTTAGCAAATTTGGCTTTATGTTGGTCAAAGGTTATTCTTCTAAAGTTCATTTTTTCTAAAATAAACTACTGTTACAAGATATCTCGCTCGACGCAGTGCTACACGCACCTCCTATGATCAAAGGCTTTCGGGACGGGAGATAGGCTGAAAATGATTTATTTTTTTTAGGCATTTTTCATTTTTTTGAAAATGTTACCAAATTATACGCATTATTTTCCAATTAAAGAATCTTATCATGTATGAGTGTCATTTCTGCAATTTGTTCAAAAAGGGGTGCGGCAACCATTGAAGCATACAAATTTTTTTGTGCAGCATCTTTAATAAAAGTAACAATTACGCGTTTATAATCACCTTTTTCAATAATGCCTGCAAAAGTATACGTATTATGATCATGGTTATATTGACCATTAATTATTAAATTTGCAGTGCCAGTTTTGCCCATAACCTTATACCCTTTTAATGCCGCACGGCGTGCAGTTCCTTGTAGTACTGTTTTTTCTAAGATATCGCGAATTAATTCAATTGTCTTTTCTTGATAAAGTGGATTTTCTTGATTACGGTTTGACGGTTCATTCAAAAAAATATGTGGTTTTACTGGATAGCCATCGTTGGCAATTACGCAAAATGCTTGAGCAAGTTGCAATAAACTCGCAGTAATCTCATAGCCAAATGAAAGTGAAATAATGGATTGTTTAGACCAATTGCGCGGTGGATTTACAAATCCTTTTTGTTCACCGGGCCATACAAGTTTTGTTTTAGAACCAAAGCCAAGTTTTGTGTAATGATCGTATAATTTTTTATCTAATCGTTGAGCAACTTTAGCTATACCAATATTATTAGAAGCTTGAATAACCTCAGAAAATGGAATCACGCTATGTGCGCGCCAAGTATTCACTTTGATGCCATTTAAAAAAGTACTTTTCGCATTTTGGCAATTAATGAGTTCGTTAATTGTTACTACACCTTCTTCAAGTGCTGCGAGAGCAACAAATACTTTCATAACTGAACCCAACTCATGAGTATCGGAGACTAATTTATTTTTGGTATAAGCAATATCAAGCGATTCGGTATTATTAGCATCAAAAGTAGGCCACTGTACCATACTAAGAATTTCTCCCGTTTGGGGATTCATAATAAGCACCGCGCCTTCTTGCGCTTGATATTTTTCTACAGTTTCTTTTAGATGTTCGAATGCTAAAAATTGTAAATTTGCATCAATAGTAAGTGAAACTGAATTTCCTTGTATACCGTTAGTAGTGGTAGTTTTGGTAAAATAAAAATGACCAGAGCGGGCATCTTTTTCTAATGTATGAATACTTGGTTGACCACCGAGTTGGTTGTTGCAGAGTAATTCAATACCAAATAAGCCTTTGTTATCGACATCAGTTATACCCACAATTGGCCCACTTGATTCAACCGGATAAAAACGATTTGGTTCTTTTAAAATTTTTATATCAGTTATATTTTGTTGTTCAATTAATGCGAGTTGTTCAGGTGTTAATTTGCGTTTAATATATAAAAAATGTGCGTCTTTATTTTTGTAAAGGCGTTGTAATGCTTTGGGAAAATGTTTTTTTAAAAAGGGTTCGAGCTGTTCAATATGTTCAATTTTTTTTGGCAAAATAAAAGCAGAAAGGCTCATTTTATTAAGAGCCAGTGGTTGCCCATTTCTATCATAAATCAATGCGCGTTCTGGAGCGCTAGTGATTGAAACATTATATTGTTGTTTGGCAAGATTAATATAAAAAGAACGTTGTCTGATTTGAATTGCATACAAATTACATAGAATAATCAAATATAAAGAACAGAAAAATAAAAAAATAAATCCGGCTCTTAATTTATATGCTTGATTCATGCGTTAATTGCTTTACTTGTTTTAATGAAATTTTTTTCATGCCTAATTCCTGTTGGGCAAACTTTTTAATTGATGATTTATTCTGCATCGCATAATATTCCTGCGTCAAGATTTTCCTTTTATCAATCAATTCTTGTTTAATTTTGTCATTTTTTTGCTTGAGATACGAAAGTTGAATAGCATAACTTTGCTTGTGAACCTGTAGAAGAATAAAAATTACATGCATGCCAATAAAAAGAATTATAAATGTTTTTTTCTGCATGGTTCTCCTTTTCTTTTTTTAGAATAATTGATTGCCAGGTTATTTTAAAGAAATTAATCAATTTGCTGGATTAAGTGTATTACATGAAGTTATAAATATTTTATAAATCAGGCTTTTATCAAATAGTAAAATAGTAGTCAAAAAAGCTCATTTACTCTATACTGAACCTTGATTAAATAGAATTTTTTGCAATTTTTAAAGGTATATAGCATGTGGTTCAAAATTGATCCGAGAATTTTTGAAAATTTTTCTGGAGTGCGTATTGGTGTTATTGTCGCAAAAAATATAAAAAATAGCACTGAAAACAAAGAAGTTTTTGAAAAATTACAAGAAATACAAAGTCAATTTAATGAGGTAATTAATAAATCATTATTGGATCAACATCCGTTTATCAAAACATGGCATGAGGTCTATCAAAAGTTTGGTGCTAATTCTAAAAAGCATTTGTCTTCCATTGAAAATTTAGGTTCTCGGATTGTAAAAGGTTCCATTATTAGCCCGATAAATACTTTGGTAGATTTATATAATATTATCTCTTTAAAATATATGTTGCCTGCTGGCGGAGAAAATTTAGATGCTTTAAAGGGTGATATACAATTAACAATTTCAGGGGAAAACGAGCCAGCAGTAACGTTACTTGGCCAAAAAGAAGCGCGTAGCCCAAAGCCTGGCGAAGTAATTTATAAAGATGAAAATGGTGCGATTTGTAGACGTTGGAATTGGAAAGAGGCTGAACGTAGTAAAATTACACCAGAAACCAAAAATGCAATTTTTGTAATTGAAGCTTTGCCACCAGTTGAAACAGAATTATTTGAAGATGCAATAAATGAATTAGCCTACTTAATACATCAATATTGTGATGGCGCCGTAACCAAGGTGATATTGGATGAAGAAAAATCAGAAATTCGTATAAGGCAAGCAGGTGAATATTTAGAACTAGAACCCATTGAAGCGCTTTCAGATAAAGATTGGGCGATATATAATCGTGCATTTGAGCGGAAAGATCGCTCAGAAGAAACGCAATTACGTATAGAAAAAGTTGATGAAATGCGCCAAGCGGGTATTGAGCCGTGGCCGCAAGCAAAACCAGTTCCAGATACCTGCAAAGAAGTTTTAAATGAGTTTGGTACCAATGAGCAGCGAAATGAATATGCTATTGCTGGCCGATTGATGAGTTTGCGATTGCATGGTAAAACGGCATTTGCTGATGTGCAAGATGTTGCATGCCGCTTACAGATTTATATTAAACAAGATATTTTAGGAAAAGATAAATTTCAGCAATTAAAAAAATTTGTAGATCTTGGCGATATTATTTGGGTTACTGGATCGGCATTTCGTACCAAAATGGGTGAAATCACACTTGAAGTAACTGATTTTGAATTGCTCAGTAAATGCTTACATCCATTACCAGAAAAATTTCATGGTTTAACTGATACTGAAACGCGATATCGACAGCGTTATCTTGATTTGATCAGTAATCCAGAAAGCAAGCAAAAATTTATTCGGCGTTCATTATTAATTAGATCAATGCGGAACTTTTTTGATAATCATGGTTTTCTAGAAGTTGAAACACCAATGCTTCATCCGATTGCGGGGGGCGCAGCAGCACGTCCTTTTATTACTCATCATAATGCATTCGATACTGATTTTTATTTACGTATTGCGCCAGAACTTTATTTAAAACGGTTGGTTGTTGGTGGATTTGAACGGGTGTATGAAATTAATCGTAACTTTAGAAATGAAGGTATTTCTGCGCGCCACAACCCTGAATTTACTATGACCGAATTTTATATGGCACATCAAGATTATCATTTTATTATGGGATTTGTTGAAAATCTTTTGAGGACGGTAATTAAAGAAAGTTGTGGTATTTTACAAGTGCCATTTGGTGAGCATATAATTGATTTTGAAAAACCATTTAAGCGTATTAGTATTCGTGATTCAGTTATTGAAATTGGTGGTTTATCGCAAAAAGATATTTTGGAATCAAACATTGATGAAACATTAAAAAAGCATAGCGTAAAATTAGCAAATAAAAATGCTTCAATTGCTGAAAAAATTTATGCATTATTCGAAGAAATTGTTGAAGCACAATTAATTCAGCCGACTTATGTCATTGATTTTCCAATAGAAGTTTCACCGCTTGCAAAGCGGGATCCGGATAATCCTAATATTGCTGCTCGTTTTGAGCTATTCATTGGTGGCATGGAATTAAGCAATGGTTTTAATGAGTTGAACGATCCGTTTGATCAAGCAGAACGCTTTAAACAACAATTGGAAGCACATCGGGCGGGCGATGAAGAAGCACATCAATATGATGCCGATTATATTCAAGCACTTGAATATGGTTTACCACCGACGGTTGGCGTTGGAATTGGCATTGATCGTTTAGTTATGTTAGCAACTAATACAACGTCAATTAAAGATGTAATCTTATTCCCGACGCTAAAAAGAAAATGAACGAAGCCTCAATTGAATTTGCCCAATCTGCGGCGCAGCGCATAAAAGAATTAGTACCGCAATTGAATAGATCCGGAGTAAAAATTTTGGATTTCGGTTGCGGCAATGGGTTATTAACGTATTATTTACAAGAAGTTTTTTTTGAAAGTACGGTTATTGGCATAGATACTGATAAAAAAAAGATTCAAGAAGTATGCGTTAATTATCCAGAGATTACATTTCAAGAGATTAAAAATAATGAGCAATTACCATTTTCTGATGCATCTTTTGATTTAATTGTTGTTTCATTAACATTGCATCATATCCAAAAAAATAAACATAAAAAAATAATTAACGAATTAATGCGCGTACTAAAAAAAGATGGTTATTTAATTTGTTTAGAACTAAATCTCTATAACTTTAGCACGCGACAATCTTTTTATAACGATCTGCAAGAACAAGGAAATACTTTGCTGTCGCCGCGATATTTAAAATCATTACTAAAAAACATAGGCAAAACAAGCACCTATTATTTTAATTTTTTCTCCAAATATTTATCATTTTTTGAATTTCTAGAGCCATATCTTTGGTGGTTGCCATTCGGGCAGTGGTATTTGGTAGTTTGTAAAAAATTAGGAAAATAATCGTTAAAATTTTTATTTTTTATCATAATTTTGAATAGCAGCACAATTACGAAGCAATTGAGCAGTTTCTATATGGTCTGCAGATTCTGCAATATCTAAAGCGGTTCTTCCTTTATTATTTTTAATATTTATTATTGCACCTTTATCATATAATAATTTAACATTTTCTATAGCGCCTGAATGTGAAGCATAATGTAAAGGAGTCCAGCCATCATTATCTTGAATATTTACCTTAGCACCTTTATTGCATAGGAGTATAACTGTTTTTATTGCGTTACAATATGAAGCCCAATGTAGAGGTGTTGATTTTTCTTGATTCTGAGTATTTATGTCAGCACCATACTCACAGAGAAGTTCTACAATATTTGGATAGCCAAATTTTGTAGCATAATGTAGGGGTACCCAGCCATCATTATCCTTGATATCTGGATTAATATAATTATTTTTTAAAAGGAGCTCAAAAATTTCTTTTTTAGATATTGCGGAAGAGAAACTCAGAAATATTTTATTACCAATATCAATAGATTTTTGATTATCATTACATTGATCCATAAATGTTAAATCGTTAGGGTTTATTTTGCATTTTTCAATAAGTATTTTTTTTATGTTTGTAAAAACAATCTTTCTTTTATTTAACAAATAATTTTCTTTTATCGATTTATCATTAGACAGGTGTTTTGGTATATATGCTTTTAAATTTTCTAATTTTATATTTATCAATGAATCAGTAGGTGTTTTCAAATCAACAAGCTTTTTCATTCTCTTATTAACGGCTCTAAAATTTTGTAATGGTGCAACTGATTCTTTCAGTTTATTTACAGTTTGTGCAGTTTTAAGTTTTTGAAAATCTACTGAATATAAGATAATTATGTTTAATATATCATTGGGTAAATTAATTAAGGGAAAATATTCCATTGGCGTAATTTTTGGAGAAAAAAGTAAAAAGAAAAAAAAGATCATTTGTTTATTCATTTTTGCCTCACTTATGCCAATATCAATAAGAAAGAATACCAATGAGGCAAGCTTAATGCAAAAAAAGTAGCTTTTAGTTATAAATTTTTATTTTTTATCATAAAGCCATTGAGCAATTTCTATATGGCCTTTAGATTCTGCAAGATCTAAGGCGGTTTTTCCTTTATTGTTTTTAATATTTACTGTCGCACCTTTTTTATATAATAATTTAACAATTTCTATAGCGCCTGAATGTGAAGCACAATGTAAAGGAGTCCAGCCATCTTTATCCTGAGTATTTATGTCAGCACCCTTATCAAGCAATAGTTCAATCACTTTAATATGGCCATGCTCTGAAGCAATATGTAAAGGAGTACGGCCGCCCCATCCGATTTTACTATCTATTTGAGCATCATTATCAAGCAATAGTTTAACCACTTCAACATAGTTCTTCTCTGAAGCAATATATAAAGGAGTATGGCCGAATTCGTTTTTACTCTCTTTTTGAGCACCCATATCAAGCAATAGTTTAACCACTTTAACATGGGGGAACTTTAAAGCACTGTGTAAAGGAGTAGCGCCGCGGCTGTCTTTACTCTCTTTTTGAGCACCATTTTTAAGTAATAGTTTAACCACTTCAATATGGCCACGCTCTGAAGTAATATGTAAAGGAGTAGTGCCATTGATGGCTTTACTATCTATTTGAGCGTCATCAAGCAATAGTTCAACCACTTTAATATGGCCATACTCTGAAGCAATATATAAAGGAGTACAGCCGCGGTCGTTTTTACTATCTTTTTGAGCGCCATTATCAAGAAATAGTTTAACCAATTTAATATAGCCAAGCCCTGAAGCAAAATGTAAAGGAGTAGCACCAACGTTGTTTGTAACATTTAGAATTTGCTTGCAAATTTCAGAAGTAGATTTTGAATAATCATCTATAAATGCTAATTGATTGTTTTTAAAATCAAATTTTTTTTCAAGTATTTTTTTTATTTGGGAAAAAATAAGTTTTGTTTCTGTTTCTTTTTTTAGTTTTTTATTAACACAGCTTAAGTTTTGCAATGATTTTAAATCAAATGGTCGCAAGAGATGTTTTATTATTTCTTGATGCATCTCGCGAGGTAAATTCATTAATGAATAATTAGACTGCTCCATTGCATTAGCAATAGAAGTAGAGAGTGTTATTAAAAGAAGATAAAATATTTTTTTCATGATTTTGCCATTTATAATGAGATTATTGCGATCTTTACTCAATTATAAAATAATTTTAAAGAAAATCAATAAAGCTTGATATGTGCAGAGTTTTATGTTTTCGATTAGAAATGAGTGGCTTGGGGATTACTTTATTTTTTCATCTTTTAATTCAATACCCATTGCATGCAATTGATCTCGGATCTGATCGGCGCGAGCCCAATCTTTTTGTTCACGCGCTTGCTCGCGTGCATCAATGAGTTTTTGAATTTTGGGTGTTATTTCAACTGCTTTTTCAAACAATGGTTCTAGTGTAAGACCAAGGATCTGTTGCAGAAATTGTTTAACCGCACAAAAAGCTATTTCATCTGCTTCAAGTGCATCAAGATTAGAAAACAATACGCCAAACATACCGGGCGTATTCAAATCATCAGTTAAAAAATCAAGCATGTTTTTTATAATCGGTTGATTTCTTATTACATCATACGACAATGGTTCATGGCATGAATGTTTTTCAAAAAAACGTACTAATTTTTGATAGGTTTTTTGCGCAACTTCAAGATCTTGGAATGAAAAATCAAGTGGCGCTCGATAATAATGATTTAAATAATAAAATCGGACAACCATCGGGTCAAACTGTTTAAAGACGTCTTGTAGTGTAAAAAAGTTACCTAATGATTTTGACATTTTTTCTTTATTAACGCGTACAAAAGCATTGTGCATCCAATAGCGAGCAAATGGCTTTTCAGTCAAGCCTTCTGTTTGCGCAATTTCATTATCATGATGGGGAAAAATAAGATCCATGCCACCACCATGAATATCAATTTGTTCACCTAAGTATTTTTTGGCAAGTGCGGAACATTCAATATGCCAACCAGGCCTACCATATCCCCATGGGCTTTTCCAAAAAGTTCCTTCTGGCTCTGATTTCCATAAAGCAAAATCGAGCGGATCTCGTTTTTTTTCTTGCACTTGCACGCGTGCGCCGGCACGCAGTTCGGATAATTTATGTTTTGAAAGTTTTGGATAGCCGGAAAATTTTTCCACGCTAAAATAAACATCGCCATCAACTACATATGCAATTTTTTTTTTAGCTAAATTATCAACAAAATCGATAATAACATCAATATTTTCAGTTACTCGTGGTTCATAAGTTGGTGGTAGGCAATTCAATACATCAACATCTTGATGAAAAGCGTCAATAAATTGCGTTGCAATTTCTACGTATCGTAGTTGATCGCCAAATTTATTTTCAGCACGTACAAGTAATTTATCATCGATATCAGTAAAATTTCGGCAATATGTGACGTTATAATCTAAAAACTTGAGTAGCCTCAATAACACATCAAAAGTTACATATACGCGGCCATGGCCGATATGAGCATAATCATAAGGAGTAATGCCACAAACATACATTTTGACCTGATTTGGCTCAAGTGGTACAAAAACTTCTTTTTTCCCGGTAAGCGTATTTGTAATTTTCAACATGATAATAGATGTTCCAATTTTTGCATTAAAAATTTAATATTTAGAATTCAAGATGATTAATCAAAATAAATATCGTATTTTCCTGGCCAATTTTAAAAAAAAAGGTATCCTAAATTCTTAACCTAACATAGTTTATTTTTACTAAAGTTTTATAGTTGTGGCAAGAATCAGGAGCATCAGATGGTATCATCATGGCGAACATTCTTCTATAGCACAGTGTTGATCGTATGGAGTGCTATTAGTTTTAGTTTTATTATTGCAAATAATCAAGAATCAATTTCTCCTATTGAGGATGAAATTGAACAAGCAGCACATTCTTTAGAGGATAATGCTGCTCAAATAGATGAAGCAAATGTTGATGATGAAGAAATTGAAGTGACTCCAGCTGAAGATTATCAATTAGAATCAGAAGAAGATAATAATGTTGTTGATGAGCAAGAGGAAGTAGCTCCTGCTGGGCAAGCACCAAAGCCGCGGATCATAAAAGATATTATTATTGTCGGCAATAAACATATTCCAAGTGAGCCTATTTTAAACCGTATACCATATCAACCGGGTGAAATATTCACAAGACAACGTACTAATAAATTAATCAGAAATGTATACGATTTAGGATATTTCAGGCAAGTGAAAGTATATGCTCAACCGGTGAATGATGATTCTATTAATCTTATCGTTGCTGTTGATGAAAAACGGTTACTTGAAGAAGTGAAGTTTCAGGGCAATAAGCATATATCTGAAAAAGAAGTTAAAAAGAAAGTTGATTTTGCAAAGGTGCCTTCAATTGATGAAGATGATTTACCAAAATATATTAAAATCTTGAAAAAATTATATCGCGATAAAGATTATCATGATGTTGATATTGCAGCTCAAGTAAAAGGTGACTGCGAAAAAGCAATTCTTCATTTTGCGATTAAAGAAGGAAGAAGAACGCTTATTAAGCGGGTTTGTTTTACTGGAAACGATCATTTCCTCGGTAAGAAGCTTCGTACCTTATTATTTACACGAGAAGATTGGGTTTTAGGATTTTTAGATCGAGCAGGAAGTTATCAACCAGATGCGATTGAGGCAGATAAATTTGTTATAGAAAATTTTTATCAAAGTAATGGTTTTTTAACTGCTAAAGTACGCGATGTATCGGTTGATATTGATGAACGCACTAAATATGTAACGGTTACTTTTCATATTCATGAAGGTGAGCAATATACCATAAGTGATGTGCGCGTACCGGGCAACGAAGTAATTTCTGAAGAAGAATTACTTGCACGATTACCAGTACGTGTTGGTCAGTTATATTCAAAAGAAAAAATTCGTGAAACTATCGAACTATTACGGGTAATTTGGGGAAGTTATGGTTATATCAATGCAGATATTGAGCCTTCAATTCAACCGAATGACGATGAAAAAACGGTATCAATAGCATTTTATACGGAACTTGGATCAAAAGTATATGTGAATAATATTAATATTATTGGCAATTGCAAAACACATGATAAAGTGATTCGCCGTATGTTGGTTATAGAAGAAGGTGGTTTATTAACTACACATGCGATGGATGAATCAAAAAATAGAGTAGAAGGTCTTGGTTATTTTGATCAACGCGATGGCGTTAATTGGCGTATTAATCGCAATGGAAAAGACTCAGTTGATCTTGATCTTATTGTAAAAGAAGTAAAAACCGGTAAAGTTGAAGCTCAAATTGGTTTTGGTGGTACAAGAGATATTTCATCACCAACAGAATCATTTAATATTGGAGTAAATGTTACCGAAACTAACTTGTTTGGTCGTGGTATTAATTTAAATAGTAGTGCTACACTTTCAAAAGAAGAACGAAACCTTCTTTTCAGTATCAGTGATCCATGGCTTTTTGATAAGCCAATTCATGGTGCTTTTGACGTTTATTTAAAACGGTCATTATATGATGAATTTAAATTAATTGAGCAGCCTGAAATTAAAGAACGTATAACGGGTGGTACAGCAAGACTTGGTGCATTATCAGCAAAATTGAATGATGCTACTATTTTAGGCCAACTTGGCGTTGATGGTATTACCTATAATGAAACGCCAATTGTTAAAAGAGAATTGCTAGCCATGGCACCTCTAGAGGCAGTCGAGTTGCAAGCTATTTTTGATCGACGATTTGCAAGTGGCGCCTTTTTATGGGTTGGTGGTTCTGCATTTAAAGATGTACGTAATCATCCAGTACATCCAAGCCGTGGTTATCAATGGGCAATGCATACGAAATTTTCTATTCATAGTAATTTAAAAGATAATCCAAGAGATAATCCAGCAGAAGTACGAAGACTTGAAGAAGGCAGAGTACGATTTGGCTATGCAAAGTTTAATCTTGATGCAAGTTGGTACACACCGCTTATCGGCGAACGTGATTTAGTACTTTGCTTGCACGGTTATTTTGGTATTGTTGCACCATTTAAAAATCGCAGCGTACCATTCCGTGAATTGTATCACGTTGGTGGCCCAGCTAGTATACGTGGTTTTCTATATGGTGAAATAGGCCCAAGATTTTTTAGTCCTACCTTGAATCAATCTGATATGCTTGGTGCAAAAAAGGCATTCTGGCTGAATGCGGAAATGATTTTCCCCATTTCTAGTGACTTTTCTATGAAGGGTGCGGTATTCTATGATGGAGGTGCGGGTTGGGATACGCCAGATTCAAATTTAATAAGTCCTGCCGACTTAAGAAATAATAGTTTTAGTTTTAGGCATTCGGTAGGTTTTGGGGTACGAATTTTACGGCCAACACCAGTAAAAATTGATTGGGGCTTTAAGCTTGATCGCAAAAGAGATGAAACAGCAAGTCAAGTACATTTTAGTATGTATCATGAGTTTTAAAAAAGTTTAACTCATAAAGGTGTTTAAGCCACCAAAGGAGTTATATGTTTTTAGTGATACTTCTTTATCTTTTTTTTGGAATAAGTTTTACCATATTAAAATTTCTTTTTAATATGACGGATCCTCTTACGGTTACTTTTTGGCGATTGTTAATTGCGGGAGGATTTTTTATTTTTTTTTATTTTTGGCGTCATCGAAAGTGGCCAAAAATAAAAGTAAAAGATAGAAGTTTATTTTTTCAGTTTACGTTAATTGCAATTTATCTGACCTTCACTTTAGGTTCATGGGCGGTATTATATATCTCTTCAATTAAAGCTTGCTTTTACTATAATCTTGCACCATTTGTTACCGCAATTATCGCTTATTTTTGGTATGGGCGCACCTTGTCAATAAAAAAAATTGCTGGCATTATTGTTTCATTTTTAGGATTTATTCCGTATTTGCGTGCTGCCGCACAGTATGAGTCAGAAAGTGTTTTCCATGCGTTTATATGGCTTCCTGATATTGCTATGGCTCTTGCGGTTATTTCTTATGCATATGGGTGGCTTTTAATTAATGAGCTTGAAAAACGTGGATATGCAGCTGAATTAATAAATGGGGTTGGTATGCTTGCTGGTTCAGGATTGGTGCTTGGTACAATGATGATCACCAAAACCGCTATTCCTATTGCAGAAATGTCAAAATTTATCGCTTTATTATTATTATTAATTCTCGTTGGTAATATTATTTTTTATGCATTATATAGTTATCTGCTTCATTATTATCGTCCAACGTTTTTATCTTTTATGGGTATTATTGCACCGTTATTTGCTGGCTTTTTTGGTTGGATTTTTTTATCCGAACCAATTCCACCAGCTTTTTTTGTAACGATTTTCATTGTTGCATTAGGATTATTTATTTTTAATTATGATGAATTAATGAATGTAGCAAGTTAATTTAAATCTATAACTTCTCTTCAATTGATAACTTGTGATATGTAATGTTAGAAGGTTGTGGCTGAAGGCCAAATTCTTCTTCTTTAAAAGAAATTAATTGAATCGGCCGTTTGTGGGCAAAAAAGTTTTCCCAAATATCGATAATTTCTAACATCCTATTCTTAGGGAGAGTAATTTTAGGAAGTTCTTTTAAATAAAGATGAGTGATAAGCACGTTATTATTTTCTGTTTTAATATTACAAGCATCCATTGATAATTCCTCATCATCGGGAGAAGTAATTATTGCCCGCACAAAATCGGGCATATTGGCTACATCTGTGGTTAATAGCTCTCCTAATAACCGTAAATACGGATGATCGATATTGAAATTTATAATACCATTTTTATCTATATGAAGCGTTAAGTGTAACATTACACTCCTTTAAATGACCTTTTATATTATATATTTTAGCAGGAAAAGCCCGCAAGATTTTTTTCTTTTCAAGATACATTTGTATTATAACACCATTTTTACTTTTACCGATAATTTTATCAGATAATTTTTGTATGGGGTTTTTATAAGCTTGTTTTATAGATTTTTCTATCATTTCTTGCGACCATGTTTCTGGAAAATAAGTATACCAAGTTTTAATACCATTTTCAGTGCTATTATCACAAAAAATAGTATCACGTAGCTGTGGTTCTTCTTCTTTTTTAAACCAATTAAAAAAATTTTTGAGCAATGCAAACATATCTTCTCCTTTTTTTATTATAAAAGTGTATTTAGTATACTTGATCAATTTTTGTTTTCAATATTCAATTCTATTAATTTTTTGAAAATGGAATATTAAAACTAAATGAATTGGGTGCTATTAAATTTCGATAATTATTTGGAAAATTATAAACCCGATATTCAGAGCGGTTTTAGGCATATGAATATCGGGAATAAAAAAAATAAGTATATTACTTAGTGACTTTATAAATAATTAGCCGAGTAAATCTTTTATTTTTTCAAGAAGATCTTCTTTAGCGATATAACCTGTTTCTTTTCCTTGCACTTCACCATTTTTTAGAAATACAAAAGTAGGAATTGAAGTAACGCCATATTGTACGGCAAGTTCACGTGATTCATCAACATTAAGTTTTACAAATTTATATTTATCACCATATTCTTTTTCTAATTCTTCAAAAATTGGCATCATTTGTTGGCATGGGCCACACCAGGGTGCAAATACATCAATAATAATCGGTTTATCAGTATTTATTATTTCTGTTTCATAATTTTCTTTAGTAATTGCGATTGGCATAAGAGTTCCTTTATCTTTTGAAAGTTAATTAATATTTAGCTGAAACTATAACTAAAAATTTTATATTCGTTAAATATTATGCGTCTATTTTTTCATTCGATAGATAAATTAATCAAATAATAAAATTTAACTGCTAAAATGATATTTTCAAAATCGACAATAAGATAAATAACCGAAACGCGAAATGAGGGCTATTGCATAATATTGAATAAATTTGTAGACTAAAAGTATCTCAATAATCCTTTCAAACAAGGAGTTTTCATGAACTATACCGGATATACTATGACCGAATCGGTCCGCAGTTTTATGTATAAAGTTTACGGATGGATGGCCGCTGGTTTGGCATTAACAGCAGGAACTGCTTATTACGTTTTTACCAATAAGGCATTATTTAACTATATTTTTAGTAGTCCATGGGTAATTGGATTATTAGTTATAGCACAGTTTGGTGCAGTTATTGCGCTTTCTGGTTTTGTATTACGCATGCAATTAAGCACAGCGATTGTGACTTTTGTTGGTTATTCTATTTTAACCGGAGTAACGCTTTCATCAATTTTCTTTGTGTATCAAATTTCATCGATTTATTTGGTCTTTGCAGTAGCTGCTGGCATGTTTGCAACAATGGCTATATACGGTTATTTTACTAAAAGTGATTTGACCGGTGTGGGATCATTAGCGCGTATGGGCCTTTTTGGCATTATAATTGCGATAATAATCAATATATTTGCACGCAGTGCACAAATGGATTATATTATTTCGCTTATTGGCGTAGGTGTTTTTACTTTGCTTATTGCTTATGATAGTCAAAAAATAAAACAAATGGGTCAAATGATGTTGGGCCAGGGACAAGTGGCAAATAAAGTAGCTTTACTTGGTGCGCTTACATTATATCTTGATTTTATCAACTTATTCATATTTTTATTGAATTTGCTTGGTAAAAAAAGAGACTAAAAAGTAAATATAGACTATAAAAAAAGGATCGTGTAAAAAGCGGTCCTTTTTTATTACATTTATCCTTTAAATATTTTTTAAATTATAATTTTCATGGCACTTTGCGCGCAGCACCAATCTTTTTGTATAAACAAAAAGATTGGACAAAAATACACCAACATACTGTTGGATTGCTTATTCACCCAAATTCGTGCCCACTCATCCTTCGGCAATAGCCTCGGATTGGGTCACACGTGGGCTCAAACGACTTTTATAAATTTTTTTTAATTAATAAAAAAAATCCGATAGCGAGTCGAGATCCGAAGATGAAGGTTGAAAACCTGAATATGAGAGTTCTCGTTATGAGCGGAAGTACAATCCAACGGAACGTTGGTGCCCTTGTGTTAAGGGTATTGGGCAAAAACAATACCCTTATGCCTTGGCCGGCATGAGGCCAAAAGTGTTCAAAGATATATGGCATAATTTAGGAAATTAAGTTGTAATTTGCCGTAAGTTTTTTAATTGCTCAAATTGATAAAAGTTTCCATGAAAACCAAATGGTATATGATGAGGCAGTGCTGCTCGTCCTAATTCTTTAAAATTACTCGCATCCAGCATTAATAAGAATGATTGTTTTTTTTGTCCATCTAATACAACTGATAAAATAACGCCATCATCTTCTGTAGGTTTTTTTGGATTACTAACAAAAATTGGTTCTCCCGGAAAACAGTTTACTGCTGACCATTTGAGTGTATCTCCAGAATCTACATTAATTTTTAATAATTGAGTATTATCTGCTGTAACAGCGTACATACATGAATATGGTTTTCCATTATAATATTCATAATTAATACTTGGTGATTCTAAACAAATATCAGAAATATCATTTTTTATAATTGTTTTTTGTTTTAAATCAATAGTATATCGTTTAAGTAAACCAGATTTATGGCTGGAGCATGATTTAAGTTTTTCAAGTGACATGTTGGCAATAACATTACTATCGTTATAAGCAATTAAATCCATAATAATAGTATTATTTTTTTCATATGCATTTACTTGATGAAAAGTGAAAAAGGCATCAGTTTTATATTTGCCCACTAGTGATCCATCGGCTTTATTGAGCACAATGAATTTAGTTCCGTGCTTTGGTTCCCATTTAAAGTTATGTAAGAATGGTTTGTTTGAAAATAATAAATCAAATGGATTAACTACAAAGGGTATAATTGGAAGTATAATAAATTGTTCTGTAATAGCAAAACTATGGATATAAGAAGGATATTTTGTTGGCAGAGAAGCAATAAGAATTCGTTTGGTATTATTTTTACTAATTTTATATAGCTGATAATTGCTGGTATTGCCGAACTGAGTGAGAATATTAAATAACTCACCAGAATTACTATCGATATGTGGATGTGCTGTGCAAATATGCCCATCGAGCTTATCTTTATAAGAAAGCGGTCCAGTAGTTTCCAGCGTAATTGGGTTAAAAGTAAGAGCGAATGGCGTTTCAGTAAGGGCGGCTAATTGATTGCCAATAAGCGTAATATTAATATTCGTATTGTCATAAATGGGCGGTTTGGCAAATAAAGAAGAAAATTTTGAAAAAAATGATTTTGGTTTTGCCTGCCCAGTTATTGAATCAGGTAATTTTCCTTCGATATAGGCCTTTTTGCGATAGTTGCTATCAAGAAACTTATTTGCATAAGAAACGCTGCCATTTTCAAAAGTAAATCTATGAATCATAGCAAAGCCATCAAACCAATGCTTAAATTTAAATTTTCCCAGCTCAAATTGAGCTGGCCCATTACGGAATAAGCTACCCTTTAACCATGTTGGAACCTTGCCTTTTATTGAAAGCTTATCGATAACAATTTCTTGAGCTAATGTAGTATAGCCACATGAATTATCACAATTTACCTGACTAACCGTAGGATTAATGTTAACAATAGGGGTTATTTTTTTTTCAGCAGCAACAGCAATGACGTGTGATGATTCTTTTTGGTAAAAGAAATTCAAGCTACCGATTAATAAGCTGCATAAACTGGTGATAATAAAAAAGTGAAATTTTTTCATAGTTTAAAAACCCCAAAATGATGAAGATATAGCTTGAATTATATCGTATTTTGACTATTTTAGCAAAGGTTATTCTGATAGAATTAATTTTTTAAAAAATAAATTTCATATAGAAAAATTAACAGGGATGCGATTTTAAAAATAATCTAATAGTAAAAAAAATAATGAAGATTCTTGAATAAATATTTAATTATTTAATAATGATGCTAATTACGGTACCAAGACCAAAAAGTAAAATAGCGATACCTGAGATTTTATTAATGCGTTCTATTGTTTTTGGCAAAATAGAAATACGAAACAGTGAAGTAAATCCGCCCAAAATAAGCCACCACAATGAAGAGCCGACAAAAACACCAAAAATAAGCGCACATAACTCAAGGTAAGAACTATGCAAATAATCAACATGTAATGCGGCAAATAAAGCCGCAAAAGATAAAATAAGTAATGGGTTAGATAATGTTAAAAAAAAAGTAGAAAAATATGCTTCTACCATACTTCGTGTCCAGGTTGCACGTGGGCGTGGTGGTCGTGCAAAAAAAATTACAAGCCCTAAAATGCACAAAAATAATCCGCTAATAACACGAAATAGTATTGAATGATATTGTAAAAAAGATGAAATAAAAGAAAGGCCTACAATTGCAATTGTAGCATATACAATATC
>JBBDJI010000011.1:83699-84015 GCA_040879965.1 Candidatus Babeliales bacterium
CAGAAATAATACCAATTAGCGCTCCTTGGCTTAACATGCGTCGCAAACAAAAAATACCAATTGGGCCTACTGGAAAGGCAATAAAAGCGCCAGCAGCAAGCCCCTTCATAAAAAAAATAATACTCATTTATTATCGCGATTCATTAAGATAATAACGATTTCCATAGAGATCTTTGAAGACAACGCCAATGCCCCAACTCTCTTCTTTTGGCTCACCAATAAACTCGACACCTTTTGCCTTTAAATGTTCATAAGTGCCACGGCAATCGTTGGTTGATAAACAACCAATACCGACATCGCCACCCTGTTTGCCAAT